>NZ_JAJNAN010000014.1:0-69051 GCF_022227565.1 Ectothiorhodospira sp. 9100 | reverse complement strand
CCTCCCCCAGCGGGAGAAGGGAGCTTCATGGATGGGAGCCCCTCTCCCCTTGGGGGAGAGGGGTTGGGGTGAGGGGCCGGCCTGGCACCGGCCCCAGGCTTACTTCACCTTGGGGTCCAGCTCGCCGGACTTGTAGCGGGCAACCATGGCCTCCAGATTCATGGGACGAATCTTGGACGCCATGCCGGCACAACCGAAGGCTTCGTACCGAGCCTTGCAGACATCCTTCATGGCGGCAGTGGAGGCCTTCAGGAATTTACGCGGGTCGAATTCCTTGGGGTTCTCGGCCAGGAACTTGCGCACGGCACCGGTGGAGGCCATGCGCAGGTCGGTGTCGATGTTCACCTTGCGCACGCCGTGCTTGATGCCTTCCTGGATCTCTTCCACGGGCACGCCATAGGTCTCGCCCATGTCGCCACCGTACTGGTTGATGATCTTCAACCACTCCTGAGGCACCGAGGAGGAGCCATGCATCACCAGGTGGGTATCGGGGATGCGGGCGTGGATCTCCTTGATGCGCTGGATGGCCAGGATGTCCCCTGTCGGCGGACGGGTGAACTTGTAGGCGCCGTGGGAGGTGCCGATGGCGATGGCCAGGGCATCCACATGGGTCTTCTTCACGAAATCGGCCGCCTCGTCGGGATCGGTGAGCAGTTGATCGTGGGACAGGGTGCCCTCGGCACCGGAACCGTCCTCTTCGCCGGCCTGACCGGTCTCCAGGGAGCCCAGGCAGCCCAGCTCGCCTTCCACGGAGACGCCCACCCAGTGGGCCATGTCGGCCACCTGACGGGTGACCTCCACGTTGTAGTCATAGGTGGAGGGGGTTTTCATGTCGGCCATCAGGGAGCCGTCCATCATCACGGAGGTAAATCCGGACTGGATGGAACCCTGGCACACGGCCGGCTCGCTACCATGGTCCTGGTGCAGCACCACGGGGATGTGGGGATACTGTTCCACCGCGGCCACGATCAGGTGACGCAGGAAGGGCTCACCGGCGTATTTGCGGGCACCGGCCGAGGCCTGGATGATCACCGGCGAGTCCACCTCGTCGGCGGCCTGCATGATGGAGTGCACCTGCTCCATGTTGTTGGCGTTGTAAGCCGGCATGCCATAGCCGTGTTCGGCGGCATGGTCCAGCAGTTGTCGAAGAGAAATCAGGGCCATTGGGACCTCCTTTTGGTTTGCTTGAGAGTCAATCTATCGCAGGTTCGCTATCGTTATCATGACCTGACCACCGCGGTCACTTACCCGGACCGACAGCGGCGGTTTGCTGCACTCAGGTAGCGCCATCCTGGAGGGCGCCCACCTGGACAATCTTCATGGCATTGGTTCCCCCCATCACACCGGTCAGATCCCCCTTGGTGATGATGACCAGGTCCTCGTCCCGCACCACACCGGCCTCCCGCAGAATGTCCACCACCTGGCGGTTGTTCTCGGCATGACTGCTGTTATCGCTCAGGAAGAGTACCGGGTAGACACCTCGGTAGAGGGCCATCTTGCGACAGCAGCGCTCGTGACGCGTCATGCCGAAGATGGGGATACCGGAACTGATCCGGGACATCCACTGGGCTGTGGAACCGGATTCCGTCATGGCGGCGATGGCGCGCACATCCAGATGGTTGGCCGTGTACATGGTGGCCATGGCGATGGCCTCGTCCACCCGGCAGAAATAGCTGTCCATGCGATGGGTGGAGACGCGGGCGCTGCGCTGCCGCTCGGCGGCCTCGCAGATCCGCCCCATGGCTGCCACCGCCTTGTCGGGATACCGCCCGGTGGCCGTTTCTCCCGAGAGCATGACGGCGTCGGTGCCATCGAGCACCGCATTGGCCACGTCGAAGACCTCAGCCCGGGTGGGAATGGGGTTGGTGATCATGGATTCCATCATTTGCGTCGCGGTGATCACCACCTTGTTGCGGGTGCGGGCATCATGGATCAGGCGTTTCTGCACCCCGGGCAGTTCCGCGTCACCGATCTCCACGCCCAGGTCACCGCGGGCGATCATGATGGCGTCAGTGGCATCGAGAATCTCGTCACTGGCCGTGACGGCCTCAGCCCGTTCAATCTTGGCACAGATGGCGCCGCTTCCTCCGGCATCGCGCAGACGCTGCCGGGCCTGAAGGATATCGTCGGCGCAACGAGGGAAGGAAATGGCCAGGTAGTCCACGTCCAGTTCCGCGGCCAGGCGGATGTCATTCACGTCCTTGTCGGTGAGCGCTGCAGCGGAGAGGCCGCCACCCTGGCGATTGATGCCCTTGTTGTTGGACAAGGTACCGCCCACCACCACGTGCGTATGGATGCGCGGGCCATCCACCCGCTGCACCTCCAGCACCAGACGGCCATCATCCAGCAGGAGGATGTCCCCGGCGTTCACATCCCCGGGCAGATCCGTGTAGGTGAGACCCACACGCTGTTCGTCTCCCTGGCCCGGATCCAGTTCGGCATCGAGCACGAAAGGATCGCCTTCGTTCAGTTCGACATGGCCCTTGGCAAAACGCGCGATGCGGATCTTGGGGCCTTGCAGGTCCCCCAGCACGGCGATGATGCGGGAGGCCTCGGCGGCGGCCTCCCGCAGCAGGCTCACCCGCTTGCGGTGATCATCCGCCTCGCCGTGAGAGAAGTTGATGCGTACCACGTCCACGCCGGCCCGCACGAGCGCCCGCATGGCTGCGGGTGAGTCCGTGGCCGGTCCCAGCGTGGCGACTATCTTGGTTCTTCGCATGTTGGGCCTGTTCCTGTGTTCTGGCACTTCGTTCGGGGCGGGGGCCCATTGGCCCCTGCCGGATCGTTTATTCGCGACCGGGGCCGCTCCCACCAGGGGCTGGAGCGCCACAGGGAGCAGCCGCGGTCGCCGAACCGCGCAGTACGGAACTCAGGCCTTGGCCCGGGCCTCCAGCATGGCCACCGCCGGGAGGGTCTTGCCTTCCAGGAACTCCAGAAAGGCGCCACCACCGGTGGAGATGTAGGAAATGCGCTCGGACAGGCCGTATTTATCGATGGCCGCCAGGGTGTCACCGCCCCCGGCAATGGAAAAGCCGTCGCTCTCGGCAATGGCCTCGCCCATGGCCCGGGTGCCCGCGGCGAACTGATCGAACTCGAACACACCCACCGGGCCGTTCCAGACGATGGTGCCGGCCTTCTTCATCAACTCCGCATAGGTGGCGGCGGTCTCGGGGCCCACGTCGAAGATCATGTCATCCTCGGCCACCTGATCCACAGGGCGGTTGGAGGCCTGGGTGGACTCGGAGAATTCCTTGCCGACGCATACATCGGTGGGCACCGGGATCTCGCCGCCCTTGGCGCGGGCCGCCTCCATCAGACGCTTGGCCTCGGGGACCAGGTCGGCCTCGTACAGGGACTTGCCCACCCCGTGACCCTGGGCGGCGATGAAGGTGTTGGCGATGCCGCCACCGACGATGAGCTGATCCACCTTGGTGGACAGGGATTCGAGCACGGTGAGTTTGGTGGACACTTTGGAGCCACCGACGATGGCCACCAGCGGGCGCTTGGGATTGCCCAGGGCCTTGCCCAGGGCCTCCAGTTCGGCGGCCAGCAGCGGGCCGGCACAGGCCACCGGGGCGAACTTGCCGGCGCCGTGGGTAGAGGCCTGTGCCCGGTGGGCGGTGCCGAAGGCGTCCATCACATAGATGTCGCACAAGGCGGCATACTGTTTCGACAGGGCCTCGGCGTCCTTCTTCTCGCCCTTGTTGAAGCGCACGTTCTCCAGCAGTACCACTTCACCGTCCTGGGCCTCCACCCCATCCAGGTAGTCGCGCACCAGTCTTACCTTCTGGCCCAGCAGACCGGAGAGGTGTTCAGCCACCGGCGCCAGGGAGTCTTCCTCGGAGAATACGCCCTCTTCCGGCCGCCCCAGGTGGGACATGAGCATCACCTTGGCGCCCGCCTGCATGGCGTGCTGGATGGTGGGCAGGCTGGCACGGATGCGGGCGTCGGAGGTCACCTTGCCTTCCTTGACGGGCACGTTGAGATCCTCGCGGATCAGCACCCGTTTACCCTTGAGATCCAGATCGGTCATCTTGATGACGTGCATTGATAAGACTCCTTTGATGGTTTTGGCATTTTTTGTTTTAAGAACACTTTGGCAAACCCGGTGAGGGCTTGGCAAAGGATTCTTCCGGTGCCCTCCGCTGGCCCCTCATCCCCAGCCCTTCTCCCCTCAGGGGAGAAGGGGGGGGGGCAAAGCCCCTCTCCCCGACGGGGAGAGGGGTTGGGGTGAGGGCGCCGGAACCGCGCCGAAGCCAATTAACCCACGTGCTTCACCAGACGCAGCATGTTGCAGGTGTAGCCATACTCATTGTCGTACCAGGCCACCACCTTCACGAAGGTGGGATCCAGCTGGATACCGGCCTCGGCATCGAAGATGGAGGGGGTGTTCACACCCCGGAAATCCGTGGCCACCACCTTGTCACTGGTATAACCCAGCACGCCCTTGAGCTCGCTCTCGGAGGCAGACTTCATCGCCTTGCAGATGTCGTCGTAGCTGGCGTCCTTGTCCAGTTCCACCGTCAGGTCCACCACGGAGACATCGGAGGTGGGCACGCGGAAGGCCATGCCGGTGAGCTTGCCGTTCAGGCTGGGCAGCACCTTGCCCACAGCCTTGGCGGCACCGGTGGAGGACGGGATGATGTTCTCCAGGATGCCGCGACCGCCGCGCCAGTCCTTCTGGGAGGGCCCGTCCACCGTCTTCTGCGTGGCAGTGGCGGCGTGCACGGTGGTCATCAGGCCCCGCTTGATGCCGAACTGATCGTTCAGCACCTTGGCCACCGGGGCCAGGGCGTTGGTGGTGCAGGAGGCGGCAGAAATGATGGCCTGATCGGCATATTCCTGGTGGTTCACGCCGTACACGAACATGGGCGTGGCGTCCTTGGAGGGGGCGCTCTGCACCACCTTTTTGGCACCCGCGTCGATGTGCTTCTGACAGGTCTCTTCGGTGAGGAAGAAGCCGGTGGACTCGATCACCACGTCCACGCCCACATCGCCCCACTTGAGGTTGGCCGGATCCCGCTCGGCGGTCAGACGGATCTTCTTGCCATTGACCACCATGTGAGCGCCTTCCACGGACACATCGCCATTGAAGCGGCCGTGCACGGAATCGTAACGCAGCATGTAGGCCAGGTACTCGGGCTCAAGCAGGTCATTGATGGCGACCACTTCGAGTTCCGGGAATTCCTGGGCGATGGCGCGAAAGGCCATGCGGCCGATGCGGCCAAAACCATTGATACCGACTTTGATCGTCATAACGTTACTGTCTCCATCTTACGGGTCATGATTGTTGTAATGATTGACCGGGGAATCACAGGACGCCTTCCACCGCCTGCACCACGTTGTCTACCGTGAAGCCGAAGTACTCCATCAGAGCATCACCCGGGGCGGACTCGCCGAAGCCCTCCATGCCCACCACCTTGCCATCCAGGCCCACATAGCGGAACCAGCCGTTGGTGCCGGCGGCCTCCACGGCCACGCGGGCACGCACGGACGTGGGCAGCACCGACTCGCGGTAGCTGGCATCCTGGGCGTCGAACAGATCCGTGCAGGGCATGGAGACCACGCGGACCTTGCGGCCCTTGTCGGCCAGTTTGTCGGCGGCATCCATGGCCAGGGCCACCTCGGAACCGGTGGCGATGAGGATGGCATCGGGGGTGCCATCGGTCTCCTTGAGGACGTAACCCCCACGGGCCACGTTGGACAGTTGCTGCGAGTCACGTTGCTGGTGGGGCAAGCCTTGGCGGGACAGACTCAGGACGGTGGGGCCATCCTGACGCTCGATGGCGCACTTCCAGGCCACCGCGGTTTCTACCGCATCGCAGGGGCGCCACAGGGACATGTTGGGGATCAGGCGCAGGCTGGGCACCTGTTCCACCGGCTGGTGGGTGGGGCCGTCCTCGCCCAGACCGATGGAGTCGTGAGTGAGCACGTAGATGGCGCGCTGCTTCATCAGGGCCGACATGCGCAAGCCGTTGCGGGCATAGTCGCTGAAGATCAGGAAGGTCCCGCCATAGGGGATGAAGCCACCATGCAGGGCGATGCCGTTCATGATGGCCGCCATGCCGAACTCACGCACGCCGTAGTAGATGTAGTTGCCATCGGCGTTCTCACGACTCACACCGCGAGCACCACCCCACAGGGTGAGGTTGGAGCCGGCCAGGTCGGCGGAGCCGCCCATCAGTTCCGGCAGTGCGGGGGCATAACCACCGATGGCCTGCTGGGAGGCCTTGCGGCTGGCCACCTTCTCGGCCTTGTCCACGGTGTTCTGGATGAAGGCGGCGGCCTTCTCCTGCCAGTCGGCGGGCAGGTCGCCACGCATGCGGCGGGTGAACTCGGCCGCCAGTTCCGGATGGGCCTTGCTGTATTCATCAAAGCGGGCCTGCCAGGCCTGCTCGGCCTGCTCACCCTTGTCCTTGGCGTTCCAGCCGGCGTAGATGTCTTCGGGGATCACGAAGGGCTCGTGCTGCCAGCCCAGGGTCTCGCGCACCAGCTTGATCTCGTCATCGCCCAGGGGCGCACCGTGGCATTCTTCCTTGCCCTGCTTGTTGGGGGAGCCCCAGCCGATAATGGTCTTGCAGCAGATGAGCGTGGGACGATCGGTGACGCCGCGCGCCTCCTCGGTGGCCTTTTTCACGGCCTCGGCGTCGTGTCCATCCACGTTGCGCACCACGTGCCAGCCATAGGCCTCGAAGCGGGCGGGCGTATCGTCGGTGAACCAGCCTTCCACCTCGCCGTCGATGGAGATGCCGTTGTCATCGTAGAAGGCGATGAGCTTGCCCAGCCCCAGGGTACCTGCCAGGGAACTGACTTCGTGGGAAATGCCTTCCATCAGGCAGCCGTCGCCCAGGAAGACATAGGTGTAGTGATCGACAATCTCATGACCGGGACGATTGAACTGACCCGCCATGGCCTTCTCGGCGATCGCCATGCCCACGGCATTGGCCAGACCCTGCCCCAGGGGACCGGTCGTGGTTTCCACACCCGCCGTGTAGCCGTATTCCGGGTGGCCCGGGGTCTTGGAGTGCAACTGGCGGAACTGTTTCAACTCGTCCATGGGCAACGCATAACCGGTGAGATGCAACAACGAATACACCAGCATGGAGCCGTGACCGTTGGACATGACGAAACGGTCGCGATTCACCCAGTGGGGATTGCCCGGATTGTGGGTGAGAAAATCATTCCACAACACTTCGGCAATATCGGCCATGCCCATGGGGGCACCCGGGTGACCGGATTTGGCTTTCTGGACCGCGTCCATGGAAAGCGCGCGGACGGCGTTGGCTAGCTCTTTGCGAGACGGCATGCAGTTCTCCTCAAGTGATTTAAAGCGATGAAAACAAGGGTGGCCGCGACGACACCTGTTGGCGGTGTTCTTGTTTTTCTCGGCGACATTCAACTGTCGCGGCAACCGAAATTCTGGTGTTGCGGGACCCGCGCAGCAACGACCTTGGGCGCCTCAATGATCGAACCTCAGGGCACCTTGACATTGCGCATTCCGTGGCCTGGTCACAACTTTGGAGCGCTGCATTTTCGCTGACAGAACCCTTCTGAGCAAGTCCGAGAGTTTCACGCGGCCTTTTGCTGCGGTGCCTCATAAAACATCAAGGAGACTTCCTGGAAACACTCTTGATGTTTTTAATACTCGAAGGGGTTTTCATTTCATATGAAACCCACGCGCATCCGGCTGAGGATGGCCTGATTCGTGACAGGGTGATTAGAATACGATCATCTCTGGCGCCGATCCCACTCAAAGGGCTGTTATCCCCATGCATCCGATCCGTATCCTTTTCCTGCACGGCTGGCAATCCAGCCCCGGCGGCCTCAAACCCAGCCACCTGGCACAACACGGTCACGAGGTGATCAATCCCCCCCTGGACGACGACGATTTCGAGGCGGCCCTGGAGACCGCTCAGGCCACCCTCCATGCCCATCAACCCAACGTGATCGTGGGATCCTCCCGAGGTGGAGCCGTGGCCATGAACCTGCACTCAGGGGATATCCCCCTGGTTCTGCTATGTCCTGCCTGGCGGCATTGGGGCCACGCCGACCGCATCAAACCAGGCACACTGATCCTGCATTCACGTGGAGACGAAACCATCCCCTTCGCCGATTCCAAGGAACTGGTGGCGCGCAGTGGCCTGCCTGAGGGTTGCCTCATTGAAGTGGGACGGGATCACCGCCTGGCTGACCCGGAACCCCTGCAGGCCATGCTGGAGGCCTGCGAGCGTCAGGCGCACACCCGACCATGAGGCCCGAGACACCCCCGGCCATTGACGCCCTGCCATTGACCCGGCAGGCGCATCGCCATCTGGAGAACTGCCTCACCGAAGGGGATCAGGTGGTGGATGCCACCGCCGGGAACGGACATGACACCCTGTTCCTGGCACGCCAGGTGGGCGCCACGGGGCACGTGTGGGCGTTTGATATCCAGGCCCGGGCCCTGGAGGCCACCCGGGCGCGCCTGGAGGCCCAGGGGCTGGCCCAGCGGGTCACGCTGATCCACGCCGGGCATCAGCATCTGGACCACTCTCTGCCGGACAATCTGCGCGGGAAGGTCAAGGCGGTGATGTTCAACCTGGGCTATCTGCCCGGCGGCGACCATGGCATCGTCACACGCCCACAGGACACCCTCGCCGCCCTGGAAGCCTCGCTGGCCTGGTTGCACCCGGAGGGCGTGATCAGCGTGATGATGTATCGGGGCCACCCTGGCGGCCAGGAAGAGCACGCCACCATCGAGGCCTGGCTGCGGGAACGCCGGGATGTGGTCTGTGACAGGATGCGGGAGCGTCCCTTTCCGGCCCCGGTGCTCAAGTGTCTCAAGCGGTCCTGATCGAGCGCTACCGGGGCACACCGGCATGGCATCCGGCGCCTCGGGCTTCGTATAATCCGCGCCCATGTTGATTGCCGCCCAAGATCACCGCGTTGGCCGGCCCGCTCCGGAGGCCGCCCCATGAACCACACACTCCGCCCGGGTCTGTTGCGCCATGCCATCGGACCAGGACTGCTCATGGCCGGAGCCGCCATTGGCGTGTCGCACCTGGTGCAATCCACCCGCGCCGGCGCCGAGTATGGCCTGCTGTTGCTACCGGTGGTGCTGCTGGCCTGTCTCTTCAAATACCCTTTCCTGGAGTTTGGGCCCCGCTACGCCGCCGCCACCGGCGAAAACCTGCTGGTCGGCTATCGGCGCCTCGGACGCTGGGCCCTGGCGTTGTTTGCCCTGGTCACGCTGGGCACGATGTTCATCATTCAGGCAGTGGTCACCGTGGTGACAGCAGGGCTGTTCGGCGTGGTCTTCGGGATGGAGGCCTCACCAGCCACCCTGTCAGCGTGGATCATGGGGGGCTGCCTGATACTGCTTGGCATCGGCAACTACCGGGGTGTCGATCTGGGCATGAAGGTGATCATGGGGGCCCTGACCCTCTCCACCCTGGCCACCGTGGCCCTGGCCTTCGGCGAGGCGCCGGACTGGTCCACCCTCTCCGGCATCGCGCAGGCCCCGCAGGTGTGGAGCGCCGCCGGCGTGGCCTTCCTGCTGGCCCTGCTGGGGTGGATGCCCATTCCGCTGGATGTTGCCGTCTGGCATTCCTTGTGGACCCTGGAACGCTCCCGGGAGACCGGCACCCGCCCCTCCCTGGTGCAGTCACTAACGGATTTTCGCATCGGCTTCATGGCCGCCACCCTGCTGGCACTGGCCTTCCTGCTGCTGGGGGCCCTGACCCTGCATGGCACCGGGCAGGGGTTTGCCGATTCGGCCGTGGGCTTTGCGGCTCAATTGGTGGACCTATACGCCGGGGCCCTGGGCGAATGGAGCCGACCGCTCATTGCCGTGGCCGCCCTGACCACCATGTTCAGCACCACCCTGGCGGTGACCGATGCCTATCCCAGGGTGATCACCGCCCTGATCCGGGCGGCCCGAGCCGATGAGCGGGGTGTGGTGCTGGGCCCGCCGGACAACCATCGCTGGCCCTATGTGCTCTCCCTGGTGGTGGTCCTCAGTGGTGCCCTCACCCTGATTTACCTGGCGGGCGAACGCTTCACCACCTTTGTGGATCTGGCCACCACCATTTCCTTCCTGTCGGCCCCGATTCTGGCCTGGCTGACCCTGCGGGTGGTCACCGATGAACACATGCCGGCGCCAGCGCGACCCGGCCCCGTGCTGCTGGGCCTGGCCTGGGTGGGGCTGTTCTTCCTGATCACCTTCTCCCTGGTCTGGGCCGGTTGGCGTATCCTGGGTTAACTGTCATGCATCGCGATGGTGAGGCACCCCCAATCATGAAAGACACAATCCAAGCCCTTCTCCCCCGAGGGGAGAAGGGAGCTTCTATAGCTGAACCTTGTTTCTTTCACGTTAACCGCATCAATCGGGGGCATCCGTCCCCTTTTCACTCAAGAACATGAAAGGAGTCCGCCTTGGACACGTTCAAGCTGGTCAGACCGGAACACCTGAACCACTACGGTTATCTCTTCGGTGGGTTTCTGCTCAAGTGGGTGGACGAGATCGCCTGGATTGCCGCCAGCCGTGACCACCCGGGTTGCCGGTTCGTGACGGTGGCCATGAACAGCGTGGAATTCCACAAGGGGGTGCATCAGGGGACGGTGCTGCGCTTCCACTCCCATGAGCACAGCCGGGGGAGAACCTCGGTGCAATACGCAGTAAGCGCCTTTGCCGATGACCTGGAGAGCGGCCAGGAAGAGCCGATCTTCTCCACCTGCGTCACATTCGTGAATCTGGATGAGTCGGGGGAAAAGATGCCGATGCCGGGGGCGACGGGCTCGGAGTCATAGCAGTGAAGAGAGAAAGGGGCATTGAGTCCCTCTCCCCTTTGGGGAGAGGGGTTGGGGTGAGGGAAGCTGGGCGACGCGCCCCTCAATCACCTACCAGGGCACCGCCTCGGAAGACACCGGCTGAGGCAACTCAAAAACCACCTCCAGCCGCTGGATCAGCCCCCGCATCTCGTGACCCAGCAGGGTGAATTCGGCATCCATTCGGGCCACGGCATCCTCTGCCTCGGCCACGCCGCCCTCCTCGATCAACTCGTCCGCCATGCGCAGGCGCTTGATGGACAAATCATCCGCCAGCACAAAATTCAGGCGCTCAGTCCAGTCCAGGGCCAGTTGAACCACCTGCTTGCCTGCCTCCAGATGCTTGGCGATCTCCTCACCGGCGAGATCCTGCCCCCGGCAACGGACCACCGACTGGGTATCCTTGGGGTCGCGCAGCTCGCAGGCATCGCCCAGTTCAAAGCCTTCATCGCCGTGACCCTGGGAGACCCAGCGAGTCATCAGGGAGGCCGGGGGATTGGCGGGTTGCGGCAGGGCCGCGGGCAGGCTGCCCAGGGTCTCCCGCAGCAGGCTGACCAGGTCATCCGCCAGGCGTTCGCTGGCTGCATCCACCACCAGCCAGCCAGCGACGGTGTCCACATAGGCCATCAGGCGGCGTGAACGGGTGAAGGCCTGGGGGAGCAGTTCGGCAGTGATGGCCTCGCGCAACTGCTTGCGCTCGGCACGCCCCACGGTGCGCGCCTCGCCCGCCTCGATCTCGGTCACCCGCTCGTCCAGCATCTCAGCCACCACCGAAGAGGGCAGCAGGCGTTCCTGACGCCGAGCGCAGATCAGCAGGCAGCCGGCCGCACCGTGTACCAGTGCCTGGGTGTCGTTCCCCAGGGGTTCGGTCCAGCCCATGGTGGACAGGGTGAGCGGGCCGCAGGGCTTGAAACGGTGTTCGGCGAGCTTGTCTTCGAGTTCGGAGGCAGAAAGGCTCAGGGGTTCCTGCAGGCGGAAGAGTCTGGCGTTCTTGAACATGAAGTGACCGATGATGAAAGGGGCGAGGGATTATACCCGCCACGCCCCTGCCTTGCGCACCGGGTCAGGTCTTGCTCAGGGCATCATGGACCTGTGAGAGGATCTCGGTGGCCACCATCAGCACATGATCCCGGGCAAAACCCGCGTCGATCATCTCGTCATAAAGGGTGTGGGCCATCAAACGCGCCACCTTCTCCGGATCATGGGTCATGCGTCCGGTGCGGCGGGCCTCGCGAGCCAGGGTCAGTTGCATGAAATGGGTCTTGAGCAGGCCCTGAAGACGATGAATGTGCACCGACTTGGACACCACCAGGGCCAGGATGCTGGCCAGGCGCAGATCCGAGGCATCCAGACGTTCTCGGCCGATGGGGCTGTCCACATTGATCACGCCGATCACCTGATCTTCCAGGATCACCGGCACCGAAATCACATCCACGGTGCCTGACTCGCCACGACGGGCCAGCGGCGCATAAGGAGAATGATGCAGATCCTGGATCAGCAGGGGCTCGCCGGAACTGGCCACCCGTCCGGCGATGCCGTCTCCCAGGGGCTGCGTGTGCTGACGGGCCTCCTCGGTGAGGCGTCCGCAATGGGCTTCCACCCTGAGATGCGGCCGCTCCTCGCCCTCATTCCTGCTGACCAGCATGATGGAGCAGTGGTGGCAGGTCATGGCATGGGCCACCAGTGTGCTGAGTTGATCCAGCCCCTCCTCAAGTGATTTCGTGGTCTCCACGAAACGGGCCAGTTCGGTGAGTCGATCAGTGAAGGAGGCGTCGTACATAACGGGCTCTCAGGTCAGCACTTCCGGAAGACGCAGGGTGAAACAGCCGCCGCCCAGGTTACCCCGGTTGGACAACTCCACATAGCCCCGGCGCGTCTCGTCGGCATGCATGTCGGCCACCAGGGCGCAGAAATACAGTCCCAGCCCGGTGCGCCCCTCCGTGGGGTCAAAATCGCCCTGATCCTCCAGCGACCGGCCCCCCAGCATGGCTTCAGGATAGCCAGGACCGTTGTCATCCACCTGCAGGACCAGCCAACCCCATTCCTGACGCGCCGAGATGGACAGCCTATCCTGAGTGTAGCGGATGGTATTGTTGATGACATTTTCCAGCAGGCTACTCACCAGGCCGCGATCCATCACCCAGATTAGATCCGGATCGCAATGGAGCTGGCAACTCACTCCCCGGTGATCCATGAGGGGTTTATTGCTCAACCAGTAGTCTTCCAGCAGCTCCTGGATCATCACTGGGGCAAAACGGGGCGTGAAGCCCCCTGTGTCGTTCCGGTAGAGGGTCAGCAGCTGAATCAGGGTATCGTTGACCCGCCGCGCCTCGTACCGGAGCTGGGTGAGACGGGCGGGATCACACTGCATGGAATCACCCGAATGATTCTCCAACAGGGCGTCGAGGGAATTGAGCACCATATTGAGCGAATTCTTCATGTCATGGATGCTGATGGCCAGCACCGCGCTGAAATCCAGTCGACTCACATCCTCCCCCCTGTTGCGTTTTCCGTCATCCTAACCGTTTCCACGGGAGCAAGACCATCAGAGGCTCTCCTGATGCAGCATCTCGGCCCGTTCCACCTCTCCCAGATGGGACAGGGCCTGGATCAATGCAGACCGGACCGCAGCGGACGGCTGCCCACGGGAAAGCTGGACATCCAGGGCGTCCAGGATGGCAGCCTGATCCAGTTCCAGTTCACCGCATACCAGAATCAGCCCCACCCGCTCCCACCAGGGAAACTCATCATGCCCCCTCCAGTCGATGCGCATCTGTTTAAGACACGCCGCCGCCGCGCGTGCCTGGCCATGCTGAGCCAGCGCGTGGGCCAGCCAGACAGGGTCGGAGGGATGCCCCATGCCCTGAGACTGGCCCAGCTGCACAGCCTGCTTCCAGGAGGACGCAGCCTGATCCCAGTGCTGAAGCTCCATGGACAGACGCCCCAGGTGACGTTGACGCGCGAGGGAACGAGCAGAGCGCGCCACGGCCCCGATCAGCACCTTGAAGGCCTCCTGCTTGTGCCCCTGGCGTTCCAGTGCGCCGGCCAGACAATCGTGAGCGGACATGAAGTGGGGCGTCACCTCCAGGGCCTTGCGAAAACAGGCCTCCGCCCTGTCGTCGTGACCACGGATCTCTTGTGCCTGCCCCAAGGCCACATGGGCCCAGGCCACCTCCTGCTCCTCCAGGGCCGCGCGAGCCGCCTCCTCCACGCTGTCCGCATCGTCGTCCTCCAGAGCCAGAACCGCCTGCAGACGCAGCACATCGGCTCGCTGCCCGCGCCCCGTCTCCAGCATGTCCCGCAGGAGATGGCGAGCACCGGACTGATCCTGCCGTGAAAGCGCCTCGGCCACCGGCCTCAAGGGAAGGCGGCGGCGCAGCACCCGCAGCAGTCGGACGGCCAGCAGATCCTTGGTGATGGGCTTGGCCAGATAGGCATCGGGACCGCTCTCCAGTGCGGCCATGACCATCTCCGCCGTGTTCTCGGCGGTGATCATCAAAAAGGCCGTGCCCACACCCACGCGCCCCTCGCGGCGAGCCGTTTCGAGCAACTGCTGGCCATCCATGCCGCCGCCCAGGTTGTAGTCGCACAGGATGATGTCGTAGTGGTGAGCACGCAACTGGCTCAGGGCATCCTGGGCATTGGCCGCCACATCCGGCTCCTGACGCGCCCCCATGGATACCAGCATCCCTGAAAGATTGGAGCGCATCGCGTGGAAATCGTCCACGATCAACACCGATAAGCGCTCCAGTAGATTGTTCATCCCTTATCGCCTCCCAGGAAAATGAGCTGGGTGATTCTGCCCCTATGTGCGGATATTGAGGACACTTCCCCTTGTGCTGCAACCCGAACTTCGTCGCATTCTGCTACAGTCTTCAGGGGAATCAGCACGTATGGGTTAACCTCTTTATCGAAGACCAAGGAGTTCGTCATGGGCAGGTTCTGGATCATCACCATCGTGGTCGTCGTTCTGGCGCTGCTGGTCGGCGGGGGCGTGGGGGGCCACCATGTCTCCAAGCAAAACACGTTCTGCATCACCTGCCATGCCTATGAAAAGGTCTCCTGGGACCACGGTGACCACTACTACAACGACTGCCTGGATTGCCACACAAAGGGCCTGGTGACCGACAAGGTGCATGGGGTGCGCAAGGTCTATCTGATGTTCACCGGCCAGAACAACCCCCACAACGATCCACCGTCACGGCTGTACCCGGAGAAGACCAGCGACAACTGCACCGACTGCCACATGACCAGCGAAGTGGAGGCCAATGAACCCGAGTTCTTTGCCCAGCATACGGGCATGATGGAGAACTTCGATACCTGCCAGACCTGCCATGATGATTCGGGGCATGATCCGGAATTGCAGGCCCTGCGCTTCGAGGCACCGCGCTTCACCCAGGAGGAGTAGACGCGCCCGGGCGGGGCGGCCTACGAGGGTGAATCCCCCTGGAGCCTTGCCAGGCGCGCCAACTGGCGACGCAGGGCAAGGCGCCGGCGGCGCAGCCAGATCATCTCTCCCAGCAGCACCAGCAGGGTGACCCCGTAGGAGCCCCAGACGAACAACCCATGGCCCCCCATGGCGAGAAATTCCATCATGCCTTGCCCCCCATGCGTTCCAGCACCCATTTGGTGCGACGCTCACGTTCCAGTAATTCCAGCCGGGCCCGCCACAGCACCACCGCAATGGAATACATCCAGCAGGCAAACGTCATCAGCAGGAGCGCCGTCAACATCACGGTTTCCATGGTGGGTGAACTGGTCACGGTAATGGAGGCCCCCTGGTGCAAGGTATTCCACCACTTCACCGAGAAATAGATGATGGGGACGTTGACCACCCCGGCCAGGGCGAGCACTGCGCTGGCATTGGCGGCCCGCTGCCGGTCCTCGATGGCCCCATGCAGCGCCATATACCCCAGATACAGAAACAGCAGGATCAACTCCGATGTGAGGCGGGCGTCCCACACCCAGTAGGTGCCCCAGGTGGGCTTGCCCCACAGGGCCCCCGACCACAGAGCCAGAAAGGTGAACAAGGCCCCCGTGGGGGCGATGGCCTTGGCCATCACCTCGGCGGTCTTCACCCGCCAGATGAGGCCGATGGCCGCATACACCGCCATGAGCACGTAGAGGAACATGGACATCCAGGCCGCCGGTACATGGATGAACATGATGCGGTAACTGTCCCCCTGCTGATAGTCCGGTGGAGCCACCATGAAACCGGTGTACAAACCCATGATGAACAGGACCACTGCCAGCCCCCCAAACCAGGGGATCAGGCGCCCCGACAGGTCGTAAAAGTTTGGCGGTGAGGAGAACTTGAACCACTGCACACGCGGTTGAGCCACGGCCTTCCTCCAATCAATCCAGCATGATGCGCAGCGCCGCGGCAATGGCCCAGGGCGCCAACAGCAGGGTGAAAATAAGCAAGGCGGCCAACAGCGACAGGTGAGCCTCGGGGCTCGACCCATACATGACCGCATCCACAGCCCCCGACCCCATGATCAGTGCCGGTACATAAAGGGGCAGGATCAGCAGCGAGATCAGCACACCGCCTCCCCGCAAACCCAGGGTGAGCCCCGCACCGATGGCGCCCACCAGGCTGAGAATGGGCGTACCCAGCAACAGGGCCGTCATCAGCACGACGATCTCGGCGCCATCCAGATTCAGCTGCATGCCCAGCAGGGGCGAGATCAGCACCAGCGGCAGGCCGGTGACCAGCCAGTGGGCAAGGATCTTCATCAGCACCAGCAACGGCAGGGGCTGCGGCGTCAGCAAAAGCTGTTCCAGGGAGCCATCGCGGAAGTCATCGGCGAACAGGCGCTCCAGAGAAAGCATGGTGGCCAGCAGGGCGGATACCCAGAGCACCCCGGGGGCCATGCTGCGCAGCAATTGCGGATCCGGCCCCACCCCCAGCGGAAACAGTGACACCACCACCACGAAGAATCCCAGCACCACCAGCGCATCCTGGCGACGGCGCACCGCCAGCAGCAGGTCCCGCTGCAACAGGGCCAGCAAGGCTTGCAGCAGCGCCATCATGCTCCATCCCCCAGGGTCAGGGTGCGCTGGGGGCCGCGCACGGGGACAACCTGATGGGTCGTGAGAATGATCATGCCCCGGGCTGCCAGATGGGCTTCCAGCGCCTGTCTGAGCACCTCGATCACTTGAACGTCCAGCGCCGCAAAGGGTTCATCAAGAATCCACAGGGGTCGTCTCAGCAACAGCAATCGGGCCAGAGCCACGCGCCGCTTCTGCCCCTGGGACAGCAGCTTCACGGGCAGGTCGGCATGCCCGCCCAGACCCAGTTCATCCAGCATGGAGAATACCGCCTCGGGCGTTTGTGGACAGCCATGCAGACGGCATTGGCTTTGGATGTTTTCCTCGGCGCTGAGTTCATCCTTGAGGGCGTTGTGATGCCCCAGGTAGGCCAGGTGGCCGCCGGGGCCATCATCCAGGCGCCGCACCGGCACACCATCCCAGGTCATGTCCCCGTCCATGGGGCGGGTGAGCCCGCACAGCACCCGCAGCAGGCTGGTCTTGCCGGCCCCGTTGCGGCCAGCCACCTGCAGCAGTTCGCCGGCGTCCAGGCAGAACGTCAGACCGTTGAAAAGCAGGCGCTCTCCACGCTCCAGCACCAAACTGTCCACTTCCAGGCAATGGGCGGGAAAAGGATGCGGGGTGAGCGTGCCCGGCGTGTGGGCCGGCGCGGCAGCCGCATCACTCATGACGACCACTGCCCCAATTGTTGCATGCGCTCACGCACGGCTTCAGCCAGATCATCCGGGTGGTATTTCTGAACGAACTTGTCCGCCCCGGTTCGGCGCACCATGTCCACGTTGAAGACCCCGCTGATGGACGAATGCAACAGGATGTAGAGATCCTTGAGGCGGGCGTCCTCGCGAACCCGGGTGGTGAGTTGATAACCGTCCACTTCCGGCATCTCGATATCGGACACCATCATGATGAATTCCCGGGCCACATCCACCCCCTCGGCCTGCATGCGCTCGATCAGGTCGATGGCGTGCTTGCCATCGGTCACCAGGGTGCACTGTACGCCGAGTTGTTCCAGCGCGGCACGGATCTGATTACGGGCCACCGTGGAGTCATCCACCACCAGGACCTTACAGTCCTCTGCACGAAAACCATCACTCAGATCCGCCGACACCTGGGTGCTGGCGTGTACCACCTGATCCAGCACCTTTTCCACGTCCAGGATCTCCACAATGCGATCGTCCAGCAGGGTGATGGCAGTGACGAAGGCATTGCGACCCGTGGCCCGAGGCGGTGGCTGAACCTGACCCCACTGGGTGTTCATGATGCGTTCCACGCGACGGATCAGGAAGCCATGCACCGAGCGGTTGTACTCGGTGATGATGATGTAACCCTCCTCCGGCGCCTTGAGGGGCGGGCCACCAATGGCCAGCGAAAGATCCATGACGGGCATGGTAATGCCCCTGAGGGTGGCAATCCCCTTCACCAGAGGATGCGCACCCGCCAGATGGGAGAGTGGCTGGTAGGGAATGACTTCCTGCACCTTGAAGATATTGATGCCGTAGAGCTGTTGGCCCTGAAGCTGAAACAACAGCAACTCGAGTCGGCTACCAGCCACCCGATTGGATTCCAGGGATGACCCCCAGTGATGCTCAGCCATGACGGCGCTCCAGATGATCCACAGGCCCATGTTACCAGCGGACCCGGCAGCGTACACGCCCGCCGCGGTCCATCCGTCCCGCCACGCAGGCACCGGGTTTCTGATCTGGATCACATGGATGACTCCACACCATCGAACCTGACACGATCCAGGTTGTCTCCAATACGGATAGAAAGGGCAAGCGCCCGTTTGCTTGCGACCCCGACCGCGTTGGTGCTATCTATGGCCGGCACTCCGGGGGCAGCCGGGCCCGTGAGCGGCAACACCATGATAATCAGCTGGATACACCCAGGCAGGAGAAAACGATGACACCTCGACAGAAGAGACGAATGGCCGGGGTGCTACTCGTCGTGCTGGCGGTTTCCACCGCCTCGGCCCTGGCCCTGAGCGCCTTTAGCGAGAACCTCATGTACTTCTACGGGCCCTCGCAGCTGGCCCAGGGAGAGGCGCCGGGCGAACGCATCATCCGCCTGGGCGGGCTGGTGGAAGAAGGCTCCCTCCAGCACAACGATACCGACCTGACCGTGCAGTTCAGCATCACCGACACGGCCCACAGCATCCCGGTGCAGTACGTCGGCCTGCTCCCGGACCTGTTCCGCGAGGGTCAGGGGGTGGTCACTCACGGCCGCATGGGCAGCGATGGCATCTTCCGCGCCGAGCGGGTGCTGGCACGACACGACGAGAACTACATGGCCCCCGAGGTGGCGGACGCCCTGAAAGCCGTGGGCTACGAAGAACATCTCGGCGACAGGGTCTACTGATCATGATCCCGGAGATCGGACAACTCGCCCTCATCCTCGCCCTGTTGATGGCTACCGTACAGGGCATCATCCCCCTCATCGGCGCCCATCGGGGCACACCGGCCTGGATGGCCACCGCACACACGGCCGTGGGCGGTCAGTTTCTTTTCCTGGTGATCGCCTATATCGCGCTCACCCATGCCTTCATCACGCACGATTTCTCGGTGGCCTACGTGGCCAACCACTCCAACTCCGAACTGCCGCTGATGTATCGCATCTCCGGAGTCTGGGGCGGCCATGAGGGATCATTGCTGCTCTGGGCGTTGATGCTGGGCGGCTGGTCGCTGGCCGTGTCCTGGCTCAGCAAGGGACTGCCCACGGACATGGCAGCACGCACCGTGGCCGTCATGGGCCTGGTGAGCGTGGGCATCCTCTCCTTCACACTGTTCACCTCCAACCCCTTTGAAACCCTTTTCCCGGTACCGGCTGACGGGCGCGACCTCAATCCGCTGCTGCAGGATCCGGGTCTGGTGATCCACCCGCCCATGCTCTATATGGGTTATGTGGGCCTGGCCGTGCCCTTCGCCATTGCCATTGCCGCCCTGATCGGCGGACGCCTGGATGCGGCTTGGGCCCGCTGGACCCGGCCCTGGGCCACGGTGGCCTGGGCCTTCCTGGGGACCGGCATCGCTCTGGGCAGCTGGTGGGCCTACTACACCCTGGGTTGGGGGGGGTGGTGGTTCTGGGATCCAGTGGAAAACGCCTCCTTCATGCCCTGGCTCGCCGCCACGGCCCTGATCCACTCCCTGGCCGTGACGGAAAAACGGGGAGGCTTTCGCACCTGGACGGTGCTGCTGGCCATCATGGCCTTCTGCCTGAGCCTGCTGGGCACGTTCCTGGTGCGCTCCGGGGTACTGGTCTCCGTGCATGCCTTTGCCACCGACCCCGCCCGGGGCGTGTACATCCTCGCACTGCTGCTGGCGGTGACCGGGGCCTCCTTTGCCCTTTACGCATGGCGGGCCCCCAATGTGCGCAGCCACGCCGAATTCCAGCCCATCTCCCGCGAAGGCGCCCTGCTGGCCAACAACGTCATTCTGGTGGTGGCCCTGGCAGCCGTACTGCTGGGGACGCTGTATCCCCTGCTGCTGGATGCCCTGAACATGGGCAAGATCTCCGTGGGGCCTCCCTACTTCAACGCCGTATTCGCGCCGCTGATGCTCCCGTTGGTCTTTCTGGTGGGTCTGGGGCCGCTGCTGCGCTGGAAGAGCGCCTCCGCCCGGGAGGTCACCCTGCGCCTGTGGCATACCCTGCTCGCGGCCCTGGCCGTGGGCGTGGTCTTCCCGCTGGCCCTGATGGGCAGCACATCGCTGATGATCACCCTGGGCGTGGGCCTGGCCGTCTGGGTCATGCTGGCATCCGGTCGGGATCTCTATAGCCGGCTGCGCCAGCGCGGTACGCCCATGACAACCCTGCGCAAACTGCCCGCCAGCTACTGGGGCATGACCATCGGTCACCTGGGCTTTGCCGTGCTGGTGATGGGCATCACCCTGCTCATGGCCTTTGAACAGGAACGCGACGTTCGCATGGGCCTGGGGCAGAGCCATGAACTGGGGGGCTATACCTATGAGTTGCGGGATGTCTACGATGTGGCCGGCCCCAACTGGGATGCCCTGGAGGCCCATGTGCACGTCACTCGTGACGGTGAACCGGTCACGGACCTGTATCCTCAGCGCCGAATCTACCGGGTGCAGACCCAGCCCATGGCCCAGGCGGCGTATCAATCCCGCTTCACCCGTGACATCCTGGTCGCCTTGGGGGAGCCCATGTCGGGCCAGACGTGGTCGCTGCGGATTTATCACAACCCCTTCCAGATGTGGCTCTGGATCGGGGCGACGATGATTGTGCTCGGAGGATTCGTGGCGGCCGCCGATCGACGTTACCGGGTCTTCTCCCGACGTCGGGCCACCGAGTCGGCCAGCTCGCGGACTGAAGACGCCCGCGTGGCCAATAACCGGGATACCCCCCCCCAGCCTGCCCAACGGAGCCCCTCGGCATGAAACGACTCATGTACCTGTTGCCCATGGGGCTCCTGCTCCTGCTGGGCCTGTTCCTGCTGATCGGGTTGGGCCTCAACCCGCGTCTGGTGCCCTCTCCTCTGGTGGACAAGCCGGTCCCGGCCTTCGAACTGCCGGCCCTGGAAGACCCCGCACGCAAGGTGGGCTCGGCGGATTTCAACGGCGAGGTGGTGCTCCTCAATATCTGGGCCAGTTGGTGCGTCTCCTGTCGTCAGGAGCACCAACTGCTGGCACGCATGACCGATCGGTATGGCGTGCCCATTTATGGGCTGAACTACAAGGATGCGCGTGAGGACGGCCTCAACTATCTGCGGGCATTCGGTAACCCCTACGTGTGGAATGCCCATGACCTGGAAGGTCGTGTCGGTATCGACTGGGGCGTGTATGGCACGCCAGAGACCTTCGTCATCGATGGGGAGGGCCGGATCCGCTACAAGCACGTGGGCCCACTCACCTGGGACAAGATACAGAACGACGTGCTGCCCCTGGTGGAGCGCCTGCGGAGCGAAACCCTATGACCACCTGGTTACCCCTGATCCCACTGCTGGCCCTGCTGGCGTTCTCGCCGACGGTCCAGGCCGCCGGGGTGGACCCGACGAACTTCGAGAAGCCCGAACTGGAAGAACGCTACCGCGGCCTGCTCCATGAGTTGCGCTGTACCGTGTGCCAGAACCAATCCCTGGCGGACTCGGATGCCGGCCTGGCGCAGGACCTGCGCCGGGAATTGCGTACCCAGATCCATGCCGGCTCCAGCGACGATGAGATCATCGACTACATGGTGTCGCGATACGGCAACTTCGTGCTCTACCGCCCCCCTTTCTCGCCTGCCACCTACCTGCTCTGGATCGGACCCTTCGTGCTCCTGGGGCTGGGATTCGTGGCACTGTATCTGACCTCCCGGGGCAGCCGTCAGGGCACCGGGACCACCGGCGTGGACAGCGCCGCACGCCAACGGGCTCGACGCCTGCTGGGTGAAGGAAAAGACGTATGACAATGGGTTTTTGGATCGCGGCCGCGCTGCTCATGCTCACGGCCATGATGTTGATCATCTGGCCGTTCCTGCGCCGTCGGCCCGGGCCACAAGTGGAGGCCCGGGGCCTGAACCTCACCATCTACCGGCAGCGCATGGCGGAACTGGACCAGGAACTGGCCTCGGGACTCATGAACCGGGAACAGTACGAGGCCGCGCGCCTGGAACTGGAAGACAATCTGATCACGGACGAGGAAGATGCGCCCCAGGCTCCCGTGGTACCCAGCAGCGGGTCCGGTCAGCGTCGGGGCGGCATGGTGCTGCTGGTCTCCGCCATCCTGATCCCCATCCTGGCCCTGCTGATCCACTTCCAACTGGCTCCCGCCGGGCCGGACCCACGCCAGACCATTGCCATGGGACAGGCCCCCTCCAACAACCCGGAGATGGGTCAGGATGCGGCTCAACACGATCCTGAGGAAGTGGAGCGCATGATTGACCAGCTCAAGGCCCGTCTGGAGCAGGAGCCCGACGATGCCGAAGGCTGGCTGGTCCTGGCGCGCACCTATCGGTTCCTGGAACGCTTCGACGACGCCGCCCAGGCTTACGAGCGCGCCCATGGGATCATCGGCGATGACCCCATGCTGAACGTGGATTATGCCGAGACCCTGGTGGTCGCCCAGGACGGTCGTGTATCCGACCAGGCTGCCCGGCTACTGAACACCGCCCTGGAACAACAGCCGGACAACCAGAATGCCCTCTGGCTGGCGGCCATCGGCGCCTTCCAGACAGGTGAACTGACCCGCTCCCGGGAGCATCTGGAGCACCTCCAGACCCTGCTGGACCCCGACACCGGATCGGCCCGCGCAGTGCAGGATGCACTGCGGGAGGTGGGCGCAGCCATGCAGCAGAAGCAGACCGACAGCGCCCCGGCCGGGACTGACCCGCAGGGTGATGCCACGGTACTGGAAGTGAACATCGAACTGGACAACGCCCTGGCCGAGCGGCTCACCGGTGATGAGCAGGTCATGGTCTTCGCCCGCCCGGTGGACGGTCCACGCATGCCCCTGGCCGTGGTCCGCACCGAGGCCCGTTTCCCACTTCAGGTCAGCCTGGAGGATGGCAATGGCATGGGGATGGCCACACAGACCTCCATGACTCAGTACCAGTGGATTGAAGTGGTCGCCCGCGTCAGCCGCAGCGGCATGGCCGAGGCCCGCAGCGGCGACCTGGAGGGGATCAGTGATCCGGTGGATCCGTCGGATCCGGAGGGCCAGGTCAATCTGCGTATCGACAGGGTGCTGCCGTAAGCATCTCAGCATCGTGGCGGGTGCTGGGATAAGCCCCATGAAATGCAGTAAGCTCACCCCCTCCAGTTACCGCCCGGCACCGATCAGGAACCTGTTCCATGCCCCTGCAATCCCCCACACAGCAGAATGCGCCCACCGACGAGGCACTCCCCCACCGGGACCTGTGCACCGATTGCGGCATCACCCGCACCCACGATCCGCGCCGCTGCGGCCATGCCTGCCAGTTCATCCATCCCCGTTACCCCCGGATGGAGGCCCAGGTGCACGGCCGTGCCCGCAACCCGGAGCGCGAGGACGAAGGCTTCTTCGGCCCCTATCAGGCGATGCACCAGGCTGCGCTGCAACCGCCGCGGAAGGGCGCCCAATGGACGGGCATCACCACCCGACTGGCCGAACGCCTGCTGGAGACAAGCCGTGTGGATGCGGTACTCACCATGCAACCCGCCGCCGATGATTTCTGGCGCCCGGAACCGGTGCTCGTCACCCGCGCCGAGGACATGGCCCGCTGCCGGGGCATGCGCATGGGCTATGCCCCGCTGCTGGCACACCTGGAACCGGCGCTGGCACAAGGCTACAAGCGACTGGCGATCATCGGTCTGCCCTGCCAGGTGTACCCCCTGCGCGCCCTGCAGCAGGAACTGGATATCGAGTCACTTTACGTGATCGGCACCCCGTGCTCCGACAACACCACGACAGAGCACTTTCACGAGTTTCTGGCCCTGCTCTCGGAACAACCGGAAACCGTCACCTACCTGGAATTTCGCGCCGACTACCATGTGGAGTTGCGCTTCACCGACGGTCGGGTACGCACCATCCCCTTCCTCAAACTGCCCATCTCCAAGCTGCCCAGGGACTTCTTTCCCCTCACCTGCCAGACCTGCGTGGACTACACCAATGTGCTGGCGGACATCACGGTGGGCTACATGGCCGGACGTGGGGAGCAGTGGCTGGTGGTTCGCAATGACCGGGGGCAGGAGATGCTGGACCTTTTGGGGGACGAGGTCACCCTCAAGGCGCCCACCAGTGCCGGCAAGCGCCAGGGGCCGGTGACCGGGTTCATGAAGAACACCGAGCGGGCCGCCGGCGGCCTGCCGCTGCGCAGCATGCCCGACTGGGCCCGCCCCCTCGCCGCCTTCCTGATGCCGCGTATCGGCCCCCGCGGCCTGGAGTTCGCCCGCGCCCGGGTGGAAATGAAGGCGGTGGAGACGATCCTGCACCTGCGTCGGGCCTTGCCCAAGCGCATGCACAACATGATCCCGGACCATGTATGGCGCCTGGTGGAGCCCTACGGGCTGGAACCGAAGGAAGGCGAGCGGGGGAAGTAGACTCTACGAGCCCTCCCCTCCCCTCACCCCAACCCCTCTCCCCGGCGGGGAGAGGGGCAACAACGGAAATTGACCTGAGCATGAGCTCCCTTCTCCCCGCCGGGGAGAAGGGCTGGGGATGAGGGGAAAGGCGGGCGCGGTGTTCTGTGGCGCCCTCATGCTGGCCCTGAAGACGCCTTCCGGGCACTGTCCAGGGCCTCCCGGGCCAATTCCCGACCCAGGTCAACCACCGGCCCCGCGCGGTGAAACTCGTGGATCATGCAGACATTCTTGGGCACACTGATCACCAGGTCCGGGCGAAACACGGCCAGGTGTTGTCGCGTCAGCGCCGCCTGCATGGTGTCCAGTGAGCGCATCAACACCTCGGATACCGCCAGCCCCTCGGGTGCCTCCGGACTGCCATCGCTACCCAAGGATTCCACATAGCCACGCATCCGCCTCAGCAGCCCTTGCTTGCCATTGGCCGGTGCGCCTTCCTCGTCCGTCTCCGAACTGGAGTCGGAGGCAGGACCATTCACATCCACCACAATGGTCAGATCCGTCAGGGTGCGCAGGGTGGGCGCCACCGGCACCGGATTGAGCAGCCCACCATCCACCAGGGTGCGCCCCCGATAGCGATGCGGCGTGAACACCCCGGGAATGGCAATCGAGGCGCGGATGGCATCGAACAGTGAACCATCGGAAATCCAAAGCTCCTTGCCCCGCTCGATATCCACGGCCACCGCCGTATAGCTGATGGGCAGATGCTCGATGTCGCGCTCCCCCACCAGCTCCTTGAGCTTTTTGATGAGCTTTTCACCCCGTATGATTCCTCCCCCGGAAAAGCTCCAGTCCAGCAGACCCAGCACATCCGACTGCTCCAGGCCCTTGACCCACTCTGCATAGGTATCCAGCTCCCCCAGCGCATAAATCCCGCCCACCAGCGCCCCCATGGAACTGCCAGCGATGGCCCGGATCTCATAGCCCTGAGCCTCCAGTTCCTGAATCACGCCGATGTGCGCCAGCCCGCGGGCACCGCCGGAACCGAGCACCAGCGAGACGGTGCGGGCAGTGGAAGATCGAGACGTGGATTCTGCTGTATTCATGATGGGCGACACCGGCAATGGGTATAAACTGACAAGATAATGTAACGGGCGGTATCGCGGATACCTTCGGGTCGCGACGCCCTCTTTTCAACCCCTCGGAAGACCATGTACCGCATCCTGTCCAGCCTGCTGATCCTGTGTCTGATCCTGCCGTTGTCATTCCCCCTGCATGCCCAGGAGCCGCAAGGCCCCGCCCCCCTGTCCCAGGTCACCCAGGCGGAGATAGAGGCACTGCTGGACGAAATGGCGGCGGGCCGCGACCGCCTGGCCCCCTTGATTGATGCCATTGATACCCGGCCAGCCAATGACTGGCTGGAGCAGAGCCCCGAGCAACACCTGACTCAACGGGCCGGGGACGAAAGCCTGGAAAGCACTGAACAAGCCCTCTGGCAGAGCGCATTGGAGCGGGAGCAGGCAGCAGCCGACCGCGTGCGTGGCGCACTGGAACGGGCCAACACGGCCCGCTCCACACCGCAGCGGCTAAATGATTTGATGGACCGAATCCGGCAATCGGTGGCCCCCCTGACCGCCATCGAGGCCGAGCGGACCATTGAGGATATCGACCAGGACTTCACAACCCTGGAGCGCCGACGCCAGCAGGCCGCGCTGGAGCTGGACCAGAAGCGAATCACCCTGACGCGCCTGGAGGAACAATCCCGCAGCCAGGCCGAAACCCTGGAACGCCTGAGCCGCGAGCGTCAACAGGCCATGGATCAGGACCAGACGATCAATGGCGCGGAGATGAACGAGGCACAGGAAGCCGCTTCCCAGGCCCTGATACGCCAGGCGGATGCCCGCATCATCGCCGCGCAACTGGATGCCCAGACCTTGCCTCCGCGCATGGAAACCCTGTCCCTGGAGGCATTGGCCCTGGAGCTGGAGTCCCGCTGGCTGGCCCTGCGGACCACCCAATTACAGCGAGAACTGAATGAGCGTTCCACGGAGGAACTGCGCAACCTGCGCGCCGACCTGCGGCGCCTGGTGAACCAGGAACCGGATGCCCGTGCACGGTTTGCTGGCGAGATTCAGTCCCTGAATACCCGTTTCCAGGAGATTGCCCGCACCCAGACCCGCATCCGGGAACTGCAGGCGGATCGGGAACGCTACACCCGCCTGGAGCGGGAACTGACGCAGACGCTGACGAATGTGCGCGAGCGTCTGGAGGTCAGCGGCCTCAATGAGGCCCTGGGCGGACTGTTCCTTGAAGAGCAGCGACGCCTGCGCGACCTGGACGAAATCAGTTACGCCCTGGCTGACATTGAGCAGGAACTGGCTCAAGCCAGACTGAAGAGCATCAGCCTGCGGGAACAGACCGTGCGATCCTCTCCCACCCCGGTCATCACTGCCGCCGACGACCGGGCCCGGGCGGGACTGACACGCATCCAGCAGGAGGCGCTGGCGGTCCATCTGCAGGCGGAGGAGGTCCTGGCCGACCAGCTACGCCAGGCGGACCTGCGTGCCCGGTCCGTGGTGGCACTGGTGGACGAATTGCAACAGATCCTCAGGGAAACCCTGTTGTGGTGGCCCAGCCACACACCGGTGAGCCTGGACTGGGCCATGGCGGCCCCCAGCGCCGTCACCAGCCTGGCAGACCCCGCTTCATGGCGGGAGATCCGCTGGGCACTTCGGGAAGTGACCATTGGCAGCCCGGTGGCGATGCTGCTCACACTGCTGGTGGTGAGCGTGCTCTACGCCTGGGGCCGGGGCACGCCGAGTCAACTCAGGGCGCTGGCGGAAAAGACTCGGCACCGTTTTACCGATCACATCAAACTGACCCTGCTGGCCCTGGGATGGAGCCTGGTACGGGCCGCCCCCATCCCGTTACTGCTGATGATCACCTCGCTGCGCCTGGAACTGATGCCGGAGGTGGAATTCGGCGTCGAGGTCCTGGCCACCATGCTCTTCAGTGCCTCCATCTGGTGGATGGCGGGTCACCTGGTCTTGCTGTTCACATCGACCCATGGCGTGGCACGCGCCCATTTCGGCTGGAATGAACTGACCCTGCAACGCCTGCGCCGCCATCTCACCTGGTACCTGCCCACGCAACTGGCGCTGATCCTCTTCCTGGCACTGGCCTTTGCCCATCCCAGCGAGCTGGTCTTCGATATCTTCGGGCGGCTGGGCCTGCTCGCCTCCGTCATCATCACGGGCCTGCTGGGCTGGAACCTGCTGGCGCAGCCCCCCGAGGGCACACCTTTCCCGATCCCGGAACGACGCCGGCGCCTGCTGCGCATGACCCTGGCAACCGCCACCCTGATCCTGGCCACCCTGACCCTGGCCGGATACCTGCTCACCGTCGGCGAACTGATGGCACGCATCATCGATACGGTCATTGTCCTGGGGCTGGTGTGGCTGGCCTCCAGCCTGGCCGCCCGGGCACTGATCCTCAGCGAAACCCGCCTGCTCATCCGCCGCATGCGAGAGCAACGGGCCAAGGCCGCTGCCGCGGAGGGCAGCGGCATCGCCGGCGCCGAGGGCGGCCTGGATATCCCCGAGCGCCACCTGAGCCTGGAGGACGTGAACCAGCAGACCCGAACCCTGCTGCGCACCGCCGCCGGGGCGGGGATGATCCTGGCCCTGTTCTGGGCCTGGTCGGACATGCTGCCGGCGCTGACCTGGCTGGATGGCGTCACCCTCTGGTCACGCACCATCGTCGTGGGCGATGCTGAAATACTCAGTCGGGTGAGCCTGCAGGATTTCCTGCTGGCCGGATTCCTGGGGGTCGTCTTCACCCTGGCGGCGCGCAATCTGCCCGGGCTGGTGGAGATCCTGCTGGCCCGCAGCACCACACTGGACGCCGCCGGCCGCTACACCACCACCATGCTGCTGCGCTATGTGCTGGCTGTGGTGGCGGTGATCACTGTCTTTTCCCTGCTGAGCCTGCGCTGGAGCGAACTGCAGTGGATGGTGGCGGCGCTCACCCTGGGTCTGGGCTTTGGCCTTCAGGAGGTGGTGGCCAATTTCGTCTCCGGCCTGATCGTGCTGCTGGAGCGCCCCATCCGTGTGGGCGACACCATCACCATTGGTGAATACAGTGGTACCGTGGCCCGCATCCGCACCCGGGCCACCACCCTCGTGGACTGGGACAACCGGGAAGTGGTTGTACCCAACAAGAACTTCATCACCGAACGCCTGATCAACTGGACCCTCTCCGACACCACGACCCGCCTGGTGATCCCGGTGGGCGTCAGCTACGACTCGGATGTGGACAAGGTGCAGGAGATCCTGATGGAAGTGGCCCAGGAGAACCCCCAGGTGCTGGATGATCCGGAACCCACGGTGTTCTTCCTCAACTTCGGCGACAGCGCGCTCACCTTCGAATTGCGGGTGTATGTGTGCCAGTTACGGGAGCGGCTGCTCACCATCAGCGAACTGCATCACGCCATCATCAAGCGCTTTCGTAAGGAGGGCATCGAAATTGCTTATCCTCAGATGGACCTGCATATTCGGGACATGACGCCTCTGGCGGCCACGGGTGCCAGCCTGCAAGGAGGCCAATAGCGCCCCAAAATGGCGCAAGCGCGCACTGAAACAGTGCATACCACGCAATTCCTTGCCCTTTTAGGTGACAAACACTGGCACAATGAAAAGTTTCGCTTTACTCTCCCAAGCCCGCCGGTTGATGGCCTTCCGCGCGGGCCTGTGAGAGTGGGCGATCCCCAGCCCTTGCAACGCCAGCCCCCTGCGTCAGATTGCCGCGGATGCCGACCAGCGACCAGATATCAGCGAGGTCAACGATGAGTTTTCACGCCTTACCGCCCGAACAGGGCCTATATGATCCATCCCTGGAGCGCGATGCCTGTGGTGTCGGCTTTGTGTGCCACATCAGAAACGAGAAGAGTCATCGGATCGTCGCGCAGGGCCTGGAAATCCTGGAACGCATCAATCACCGGGGTGCCGTCGGCGCCGACCCCAAGGCCGGCGATGGGGCCGGTATCCTGGTGCAGATTCCGGACGCCTTCTTCCGCTCCAAGGTCGGGTTCGACCTGCCGGAGGTCGGCCGCTACGGCGTGGGGGTGATCTTCCTGCCTCAGGATGCCGGCCTGCGCGAACAGATGCAGACCATCATCGAGAAGCACATCCAGGAAGGCGGTCAGACCGTACTGGGCTGGCGCGACGTCCCCGTGGACAACAGCGACCTGGGCGAGAGCGTGCTGCCCAGCGAACCGGTGGTGCGCCAGGTATTCATCGGCCGAGGGGATAACTGCCCCGATCAAGACGCCTTCGAACGCAAACTGTTCGTGATCCGCAAGCGCATGGACAACGACATCCGCGATGCCGGGCACGGTGTGGATGCCTGCTATGTGTGCTCCATGTCTTCCCGCACGGTCAACTACAAGGGCATGCTGCTGGCCGGCCAGGTGGGCCACTACTATCTGGACCTGCAGGACGAGACCTTCGTCAGCGCCCTGGCGCTGGTGCACCAGCGCTTCTCCACCAACACCTTCCCCACCTGGGATCTGGCGCAGCCGTTCCGCATGGTCTGCCACAACGGCGAGATCAACACCCTGCGCGGCAACGTGAACTGGATGGCGGCCCGCCGCCACACCATGCGCTCCGAGGTGCTGGGCGATGACCTGGACACCATCTGGCCGCTGATCCCCGAGGGCCAGTCCGACTCCGCCTGCTTTGACAACGCCCTGGAACTGCTGGTGATGGGAGGCTACTCCCTGGCTCACGCCATGATGATCCTCATCCCCGAGGCCTGGTCGGGCAACACCCTGATGGACGAGAAGCGCCGCGCCTTCTACGAGTACCACATGGCTCTGATGGAGCCCTGGGACGGCCCCGCCGCCATGTGCTTCACCGATGGCCGGCAGATCGGTGCCACCCTGGACCGCAACGGCCTGCGCCCGGCCCGCTACCTGGTCACCAATGACGACATGGTGATCCTGGGTTCGGAAATGGGCGTGCTGGACATCCCCGAAGAACGCATCGTCAAGAAATGGCGTCTGCAGCCCGGTCGCATGCTGCTGATTGATCTGGAAGAAGGCCGTATCATCAGTGATGATGAGGTCAAGGCCCAGCTGTCCGAGGCCCGCCCCTATGGGGAATGGCTCAAGAAGACCCAGATTCGCCTGGAAGACCTGCCCACTGGCGTCGGCCCCATGGCCCCCGATGACGCCACCCTGCTGGACTACCAGCAGGCCTTCGGCTACACCCAGGAGGATCTCAAGTTCCTGCTCACCCCCATGGTGCTCACCGGCCAGGAGGCCGTGGGCTCCATGGGTGCGGACAACCCCCCCTCGGTGCTCTCGACCCGGCCCAAGAACCTGTCCAACTACTTCAAGCAGAACTTTGCCCAGGTGACCAACCCGCCCATCGACCCGATCCGCGAGGAACTGGTCATGTCGCTGGTGTGCATGATCGGCCCGCGCCCCAATCTGCTGGGCATCAACGAGGCTGGTCAGCACTGGCGCCTGGAGACCCCGCAACCAGTGCTCACCAACCAGGATCTGGAGCGTATTCGTCACATCGAATACAACTCCAGCGGTGCCTTCCGCACCCGTACCCTGGATGTGTGCTATGCGGCTTCCGAAGGGGCCGAGGGCATGGAAACCGCCCTGGAGACCCTGTGCGCCAAGGCCGAGCAGGCGGTGCTCGATGGCTTCAACATCCTGATCCTGTCCGACCGGGATACCAACCAGGATCGCGTGCCGATCCCCATGCTGCTGGCCACCTCCGCAGTGCATCACCATCTGATCGACAAGGGCCTGCGCACCAGCTCCGGCATTGTCGTGGAGACCGGTGCCGCCCTGGAAGTGCATCACTTCGCCACCCTGGGGGGTTATGGCGCCGAGGCCATCAACCCCTATCTGGCCTTCGACACCATCCAGTCCATGCTGGATCGCCTGCCCGAGCGGCTGAGCTTTGAAGAGGCCCAGAAACGCTACATCAAGGCCGTGGGCAAGGGCCTGCTCAAGGTGATGTCCAAGATGGGCATCTCCACCCTGGAGTCCTATTGCGGCGCCCAGATCTTCGACGCGGTGGGCCTGAACACGGCCTTCGTTGACAAATACTTCTCCGGCACTCAGACCCGCGTGGAAGGCATTGGCCTGGCCCAGGTGGCCGAAGAGGCCGTGCGCTGGCACCAGCAGGCCTATGGCCATGCGGAGATCTACCGCGACCAGCTGGATGTGGGCGGTGACTATGCGTTCCGTCTGCGTGGCGAAAGCCATGTCTGGAACCCGGACACCATCGCCAAGCTGCAGCACGCCACCCGCGCCAACGATGCTGCCACCTTTGCCGAGTTCTCCCGCATGATCGACGAGCAGACCGAGAACCTGCTCACCTTCCGCGGCCTGATGGACTTCCGTTTCGCTGACCGCGAGATCCCCCTGGACGAGGTGGAACCGGCCAAGGAGATCGTCAAGCGCTTCGCTACCGGGGCCATGTCCTTCGGCTCCATCTCCCACGAGGCCCACTCCACCCTGGCCAAGGCCATGAACGCCATCGGCGGCAAGTCCAACACCGGCGAGGGCGGCGAGGAACCGGAGCGCTTCCTGCCCCTGGCGGACGGCGCCAGAAACCCGGAGCGTTCCGCCATCAAGCAGGTGGCCTCAGGGCGCTTTGGCGTCACCACCGAATACCTGGTGAACGCCGACGACATCCAGATCAAGGTGGCCCAGGGCGCCAAGCCCGGTGAGGGTGGCCAGCTGCCCGGTCATAAGGTGAATGCCCAGATCGCCCGGGTGCGTCATTCCACCCCTGGCGTGGCCCTGATCTCGCCGCCGCCGCATCACGATATCTATTCCATCGAGGATCTGGCCCAGCTGATCCACGACCTGAAGAACGTCAACCCCAAGGCCCGCGTCTCCGTGAAGCTGGTCTCCGAGGTGGGCGTGGGTACCGTGGCCGCGGGCGTCTCCAAGGCTCACGCGGATCACATCACCATCGCCGGCTATGACGGTGGCACGGGCGCCAGTCCGCTCACCTCCATCAAGCACGCCGGCAGCTCCTGGGAGATCGGCCTGGCCGAGACCCATCAGACCCTGGTGATGAACCGTCTGCGCGGGCGTGTTTCCCTGCAGGTGGACGGCGGTCTGCGCACCGGCCGTGATGTGGTCATCGGCGCCCTGCTGGGGGCCGATGAGTTTGGTTTTGCCACCGCGCCGCTGATCGTGGAAGGCTGCATCATGATGCGCAAATGCCACCTGAACACCTGCCCGGTGGGCGTGGCCACCCAGGATCCGGAACTGCGCAAGCGCTTCACTGGCAAGCCGGAGCATGTGATCAACTACTTCTTCTTCGTGGCCGAAGAGGTCCGTCGCCTGATGGCCAAGTTGGGCTTCCGCACCATGGACGAGATGATCGGCCAGGCGGATCGCCTGGAGATGCGTCGCGCCATCAACCACTGGAAGGCCGAGGGTCTGGACTACACCAAGCTCCTGACCCGCCCGGACGTGGGCCCGGACGTGGCCATCCGTCACTGCGAACTCCAGGATCACGGCCTGGACAAGGCCCTGGATCACGAACTGATCCAGCAGGCCGAGCCCGCCCTGAGCCAGGGCAAGCCGGTGACGATCCAGGCACAGATCCGCAACTACCACCGCACCGTGGGCACCATGCTCTCCGGCCGCGTGGCCGAGCGTTATGGCCATGCGGGGTTGCCGGACGACACCATCCACATCAAGGCCACGGGCACCGGCGGCCAGTCCTTCGGGGCCTGGCTGGCCAAGGGCGTGACCCTCGACATGGAAGGCGAGGCCAACGACTACGTGGGCAAAGGCCTCTCCGGTGGTCGCATCATCATCTATCCGCCCGCCCGTTCGGCCATCAACCCGGCCGAGGACAACATCATCGTGGGCAACACGGTGCTCTACGGCGCCATCAGCGGTGAGGTGTTCTTCCGTGGCGTGGCGGGTGAGCGGTTCTGTGTGCGCAACTCCGGCGCCACCGCGGTGGTGGAGGGCGTGGGTGACCACGGTTGTGAATACATGACCGGCGGTATCATGGTGTGCCTGGGCACCACGGGCCGCAACTTTGCTGCCGGCATGTCCGGTGGTATCGCCTATGTGCTGGACGAGGACGGCAGCTTTGCCGACCGCTGCAACCAGGCCATGGTGGAACTGGAACCCATCGCCGCCGAGGACGATGCCCTGGAGTCCTGGGATCACCAGGGCGGCGACCTGGAGACCCACGGTCGCGTGAATGTGAGTCACGACATGACCCGCTTCGACGCCCAGCGCCTCAAGAGCCTGATCCAGCGCCATCTGGATTACACGGGCTCGACCCGCGCCAAGACCATCCTGGACGACTGGGAGGCCTGGCTGCCTCGCTTCGTCAAGGTCATGCCGGTGGATTATCGCCGCGCACTGGAAGACCTCCAGGCCCAGAAGGCCCGTCCGCCCGAGCCCAACAAACCGCCAAAGGCCAGCCAGACGCTTGAAGGGAGCGCCAACCATGGGTAAGCCAACCGGATTCATGGAATACGACCGTCGCGACCGGCACTACGAGCCGGCCGCCGACCGCATCGTGCACTACCGGGAATTCGTCATTCCCCTGAAACCCGACCAGGTGCAGGAACAGGGGGCTCGCTGTATGGACTGCGGCATCCCCTTCTGCCACCAGGGCTGTCCGGTGAACAACCTGATCCCCGACTGGAACGACCTGGTCTATCGGAACGACTGGGAAGAAGCCATCAAGGTGCTGCATTCCACCAACAACTTCCCGGAGTTCACCGGACGCATCTGCCCGGCGCCCTGCGAGACCTCGTGCACGCTCAACATCGACGACACGCCGGTGACCATCAAGACCATCGAGTGCGCCATCGTTGACCGGGCCTGGGAAGAAGGCTGGATCAAACCCCAGGTGGCCCATCGGCGCACCGGCAAGACCGTGGCCGTGATCGGTTCCGGCCCTGCCGGTCTGGCCTGTGCCCAGCAACTGGCCCGGGCTGGTCATAACGTGGACGTGTTCGAGAAGGCCGATCGCATCGGTGGTCTGCTGCGCTATGGCATCCCGGACTTCAAGATGGAGAAGACCCACATCGACCGGCGCATCGCCCAGATGCGCACGGAGGGCGTGCGTTTCCATACCCTGTCCCATATCGGCGTGGACATCCCCGTGTCCCGGCTGCAGGCTGACTACGATGCACTGGTCCTGGCCGGTGGTTCAGAGAAGCCCCGTGACCTGCCGGTTCCCGGCCGGGAGCTCAACGGCGTGCACTTCGCCATGGACTTCCTCACCCGCAACAGCAAGCGGGTGCAGGGGGTGTTCGTGCCCGACGACGACTTCATCAGCGCCCAGGGCAAGCACGTGCTGGTCATCGGCGGCGGCGACACCGGCTCCGACTGCATCGGCACCTCCAACCGCCACGGCGCGGCCCACGTCACCCAGGTGGAGATCCTGGACAAGCCGCCGCAGAAGGAAGACAAGGGCCTCACCTGGCCCGACTGGCCCAACCGCATGCGCACCTCCAGCTCCCAGGAGGAAGGCTGCGACCGCATGTGGAATATCGCCACCAAGGGCTTCATTGATGATGGCCATGGCAATGTGAAGGCGGCCAAGGTGGTCACGGTGAAGTGGGAGAAGGACGCCGAGGGTCGTTTCCAGATGAGCGAAGTGCCCGGCACCGAGCAGGAGATCCGCTGCGATCTCGTGCTGCTGGCCATGGGCTTCGTGCATCCTGTGCAGGAAGGCATGCTGGCTGAACTGACGGAAAAATCGGGCATGGAGCTGGACGCCCGCGGTAACGTCAAGGGCAGCACCGAGGGCGACAAGGCCTATCACACCAGCGCCGAGGGCGTATTTGCCGCCGGCGACATGCGTCGCGGCCAGTCCCTGGTGGTGTGGGCCATCCGTGAGGGTCGTCAGTGCGCCCGCTCGGTGGATCAATGGCTGATGGGCCGCACCGACCTGCCGCGGTAAGCCCACCACCCTCACCCCAACCCCTCTCCCGCCAGCGGGAGAGGGGCTCATGGGTCCACCATCCCAAGGAGAAGACTTCATTGCTCCCTTCTCCCCCTCGGGGGAGAAGGGCCGGGGATGAGGGGGAGCGGCGAGCACACGCAGTCCGCTTTACCCCCACCCTCACATCGGGCACTCTCAAGGCCTCGTGATCCATCCTGTCAGGATGGCACTCATCATCGGTCCAGGGAGTACAGCCCATGCCAGAGACACCCACCTCCGTCTATGACTTCGAGGCCACCGACATCCAGGGCAACCCCCGCCCGCTGTCGGAATTTGCCGGACGGGTCCTGCTGATCACCAACGTGGCCAGTCAATGCGGCTTTACGGGCCAGTACAGTGGCCTGCAGGCCCTGCAGGACCGTTTTCATGAACGCGGTTTCGACGTCCTGGCTTTTCCCTGCAACCAGTTCGGCAACCAGGAACCTGGGGATGAATCCCAGATCGCCCAGTTCTGCAGCACGCGCTTTCAGGCAAACTTCCCCCTGTTCACCAAGGTGGAGGTAAACGGCGACAACGCCCACCCCCTCTACCAGCACCTCAAGGCCCAGGCCCCGGGCCTGATGGGGACTCAGGCGGTGAAATGGAACTTCACCAAGTTCCTGGTGGACCGTGAGGGACAGGTGGTCCGGCGGTACGCACCCAATACGGATCCGAAGGACATCGCCCAGGATATTGAGCGCTTGCTGTAAAGCCCGTGCCCACCGCGCCCCTCATCCCCAGCCCTTCTCCCCAGAGGGGAGAAGGGCATTTTGACCCCCTCTCACCCTCAGCCTTTCTTCCCCGAGACTGGCTGCCATCTTTGAGCCCCTCTCCCGCAGGCGGGAGAGGGGGTGGGGTGAGGGCCGCTTTCATCAAGGACATACCCGATGAACACCGCCTCCTCTGACCCCACCCAACACACCGCGCTCATCACCGGTGCCAACTCCGGTCTGGGCAAGGCCATCGCCACGGAGCTGGCACGCCGGGGCATGACGCTGGTGATGGTCTGCCGCTCCCTCTCTCGCGGCGAACAGGCCCGCTGGGAAATCCGCGCCGAGAGCGGCAACGAAGACATCCACCTGATCACCGGTGATCTTGCGGAACAATCAGACGTTCGTCGCGTGGCGGCGCAGTTCAATCGCGACTTCAAGGCGCTGCACCTGCTCATCAACAACGCCGGCAGCGCCTTCCCGGAACGACGCCTCACCCACGATGGCATTGAAAAGGCCCTGGCCATCAATCATGTGGCCCCCTTCCTGCTCACCCGCCTGCTGCTCCCCCGTCTCAAGTCCAGCGCCCCGGCCCGGATCATCAACGTGGGCACCCGGTTCAACACGGCCATGGACCTGGACGATCTCAACTGGGAGAAGCGACGCTATCGCATGATGCAGGCCTACGGGCAGTCCAAGCTGGGGATGCTGCACTCAACCTTCGAACTGGCACGGCAACTGGAAGGCTCCGGCGTCACCGTGAACTGCGTCTTCCCCGGGGTGTTCATGTCGAACCTGGGCGGTACCGACGGCGCGCAGAACGCCTTCTGGCGGGCGGTGGCACGCTGGCTGGGCTGGGCCATCCCCACGGCAAACCAGGCGGCTCAGTCGGTGATTCACTATGCCACGGCCCCCGAGATGGCCAACCTCAATGGCCAGTATGTCTCCCGCAAGGGCCCCGTAAAGGCACCCGCACAGGCCCGCGCCCCCGAGATGAACCGGCGTGTCTGGGAGGCCACCGAAGCCCTGATCAAGGCGTCATAACACGCTTTGCGGCACCGTCATCCTTAACGCTTCGAGACACGCCTCACAACCCCGTCACCCGTAGGGGCGCCTCAGGTATGCCTCACAACCCCATCACCCGTAGGGGCGCCTCAGGTATGCCTCACAACCCCATCACCCGTAGGGGCGCCTCAGATACGCATCACAACCCCATCACCCGTAGGGGCGCTTCGAGAAGCGCCCGGCCGGACGCTCCGAGCCCACGGGCTTACCCGACAGGCCCGTGACGCCGGTGCCCATGCCGGGTCGTTCGCGAACGACCCGTACGGGGTGGGGACATCCATGACACAGAAACATGGCCCTCACCGATACCCCGTCTGGCATCCAGGCCCCGGATGCGTCATAATTTTCCCTGGCCCAAGAGCCAACGAATCAAATCACAAGAACAGAAACCACCGAGGAGATCACAACCATGTCCATCAAACGTCGCGACTTCCTCAAGGCCGGCACGGCGGTGGCCACAGGGGCCGCCGCCGTGCTGGGGGCGCCAGCCATCGTCAAGGCTCAGGAACGCTTCAACTGGCGCATGACCACCACCTGGCCCGCCGGCCTGCCGTTCTTCCAGACCGGCCCTGGCAGCGCCACGGATTTTGCCCGGCGTGTGGAAGAGATGTCGGATGGACGCATCCGCATCCGCGTCTATTCCGCGAACGAACTGGTCCCTGCCTTCGAGGGCTTTGACGCCGCCTCCTCTGGCCGGCAGGTGCAACTCAACCATGGCTGCGCCTATTACTGGGCGGGCAAGTCCTTTGCCGCCCAGTATTTCACCTCAGTCCCCTTCGGCATGACCTTCCAGGGGCACAACGCCTGGCTGAACGAGGGCGGCGGTTACGAACTCTACCGGGAGGTGTACGAACCCTTTGACCTGATCCCCCTCGTGGTGGGTTGCACTGGCGTGCAGCCCATGGGCTGGTTCAGGGAACCGGTGGAGAGCCTGGCGGATTTCAGGGGCCTGAACATCCGCATGCCGGGCCTGGCGGGGGACATCTACAATGCCATTGGCGCCAATGCCCGCCTGCTGCCCGGTGGCGAACTGTTTGCCGCGCTGGAACGCGGTGCCATCGATGCCGCCGAGTGGGTGGGGCCCTATTCCGACCGGGAACTGGGCCTGCATCGGGCCGCCAAATACTACTATTCCTCCGGCTGGCACGAGCCGGCCACCAGTACCGAGGTGGTGGTGAACCGTCGCGCCTGGGAATCCCTGCCCAAGGACCTGCAGGCGATCATGCGCAATGCCGCCGCAGCCTGCAATATCACGTCTCACGCCTGGCTGGAGGCCCGCAATGCCGATGCCCTGGACGACCTGGTGAACAACCATGGGGTGCAGTTCGGCCCCGTGCCCGACGATGTGATCCAGGCCCTGCAGGAGGCAACCCGGGACATCCTCAGCGACCGCGCCTCGAACGATGAGCTCACCCGCAAGGTCCACGAGAGCTACTTCAGGTTCAAGGCCCGCCACGACCGCTGGCAGGCCAACTCGGAGACCATGTTCCAGACCCAGATCCGGGATCTGGGACAGAAGATCCTGGGTTGATACACCCTCACCCCAACCCCTCTCCCGCTGGCGGGAGAGGGGCCTTGTGCTGTTTGGGAGAACGTCATGTCCCGACTCCTGCTGCGCATCGAACGCGCCCTGAACCAAGTGACCCGCCTGGCCGGCGGGGTTGCGGCTGTCAGCATGGCGGCGTTGGTGCTGCTGGTCTTCATCAACATGGCTGCGCGGTACGCCCTGGGTATCGGCACGGTCTGGTCACAGGAACTGGAGTGGTATGTCCTGTCCCTCACGGTCATGACGGGTATCGCCTATGCCATGCGCGCCGATGAACACGTGCGCGTGGATGTCTTTTCTCACCACCTCAGCCGCGTGGGCAAGCTCTGGCTGGATGGCATCACCATGCTGTTGGTGGCCATTCCAGTGTCCCTGCTGGTTCTCTACTACACTTGGCCTTTTGTACAAATCGCCTATGTGCGCGGCGAGGGCTCTCCCAATGCCGGTGGGATGCCCTGGCTTTTCCTGCCCAAGGCCATGATCCTGGTAGGCTTCGCACTGATTCTCATCGAGTCATTGCGGCAATTGCTACGCATTGGCCGGCGCCTGGTCTTCCATTACCGCCATGCACGTCGTCACAACGCAGGGAGCGCCGATCATGCCGCTTGAGTACATCGCCCTGATGATGGTGGCCGCCTTCTTCGTCCTGGTGCTCACCGGCATACCGGTGGCCTTCGCGGTGGCGGCAGTGGGCTTCATCTTCGGCTTCATCGGCTTTGAAGGCTGGTTGTTCGAACTGCTGCCCGCCCGCATCTTCGGCACCATCACCAATTACACCCTGCTGGCCATTCCGTTATTCGTCTTCATGGGGGTGATGCTGGACAAGACCCGCGTGGCCGAACGCATGCTGGAGGTGATCGGCCACGCCAGCGGCGCCCTGCCCGGCGGCATGGCCCTGGCGGTGATCATGGTGGGTGTGCTGATGGGGGCGGCCATCGTCACCCTCACCCTCATGGCCCTGCCCACGTTGCTCCGGCGCGGTTACAAGCCCACCGTGGCCTGCGGCACCATCTGCGCCGCAGGCACCCTGGGACAGATCATCCCTCCAAGCCTGGTCCTGCTGGTGCTGGCGGACACCATGAACCTCTCCGTGGGTAGCCTGTTTGCCGCGGCCCTGATCCCTGGGCTGCTGCTGGCCACCCTGTACGTGCTGTATCTGTTCGTGCTGGCCTGGTTCTATTCTGCCGACGTGCCGGCCCTGGATGCGGCCGAGCGGGCCGCCATGAGCACCCGTCAATTGATCCGGGACCTGTTCACCTCGGTCCTGCCTCCCCTGGCGCTGGTGCTGGCAGTCCTTGGGTCCATTATCGGCGGCATCGCGGCCCCCACTGAGGCAGCCGCCGTAGGGGCCGTGGGTGCCATGGTGGTAGCGGCCGTGATGGGCCGGTTGAGTCGCCCCATCCTGTCGGAGACCCTGAAGGTCACGGTGCGCATCACGGCCATGGTCTTCTTCGTGCTGATCGCGTCGCAGGTCTTCGCCCTGGCCTTCCGTGGGCTGGACGGGGAGTTCCTGGTGGAGGCCATGTTCAACTGGGTGCCCGGCGGCCCCTACGGCACCCTGCTGTTCATGCTGCTGCTGATCTTCCTGCTGGGGTTCTTCCTGGAGTGGATCCAGATCACCTACATCGTGGTGCCGCTGTTCATGCCCTTTCTGGCGGGCTACCCGGAGTTTTCCACGGTGTGGATCGCCATTCTGATCGCCATGAACCTGCAGACCTCGTTCCTCACGCCGCCCTTTGGATGGTCGCTGATCTTCATGAAGGGGGTGGCGCCCCGAGGCATCAAGACCACGGACATCTACAAGGGCGCCGTGCCCTTCGTGATCATTCAGATGGCCGCCCTGGGGCTGCTGGTGGTCTTCCCGCAGATCGCCCTGTGGCTGCCGGAAGCCATTGGGTGGTAATGGATACCATGGACCAACCCGTCATCAAGTGAAAACAACAAAGTATTTCCAAGCAACACGAGCAAGGCCTGATCGTGCCAGAATCAAGGACGAGTGGATCTGTCATGTCATCGAGCACCCGGAAAGAGAATTCATCCAGGCAGACGGTCGCATCAGACGATGGGCGAGCATCAAGGAGATGGACGAGCGGTATTTGAGGGTGGTGTTATTGGCGGACGGGGAAACCGTCCATAACGCCTTCTTTGACAGGAGCTTCAAACTATGAAAATCAGCTACTTCAATGACACGGACACGCTCTATATCGAGTTCCGCGACGAAGGGATTACCGAATCCAGGGATCTGGATGAAAGAACCCTCCTTGACGTCGATGCAGACGGCAACGTGTGCGCCATCACCTTCGAGCACGCCAGCGAAAGAACCGATGTGAGCCATCTTATCGTGGAAGGCATCGCAGCTTAGGCGCCATTTGTTCCGGGGCAGCTCAGCCGGACAGTTCCAGGAAAAAGATCACCGTCGTGATCGCCCCCACGAGAACAATGCCGTTGCGCAATACATTCGGCGGCAGGCGACGGCCGATTCGGGCGCCAGCGAAGCCGCCCAGGACGGCGGCCAGGGCCATGGGGGGCAGTTCCGGCCAAGAGATGGCGCCGCCAGCCACGAAGATGGCCACGGCAATCACGGTGAGCACGGCGGAGAGCAGGTTTTTCAGGCCGTTGGCCACATTAAGATCATGCACACCCAGCAGGCGGAACATGGCCAGCATGACGATGCCCATGCCACCGTTGAAATACCCGCCATAGCCGCACACGGCCAGCACCCCCACCCGACCCCAGAGGCCATGGCCACGCCCCGCACGCCGGGACAGAAACCCATGCAGACGCGGCCCGAAGGCAAACAACACCGTGGCAAACAGCAGCAGCCAGGGCACGATCACCCGGAAGGCCTGATCCGAGGTGGCCAGCAGCAGCAAGGCACCCGCAGCGCCCCCCACGGCACCGATGACCACCACCGCCAGCACCGACAACCCCGCCGGGGCCTTGATGAGATCCCGATAGGCCCAGGCACTGGCCAGATAGCCCGGCAGCAGAGCCGCCGTGCCAGTGGCATTGGCCGCCACCGGGGGCACACCGGTAAACACCAGGGCCGGCAGGGTAAGGAAACTGCCGCCACCGGCCAGGGCATTGATGATGCCAGCGAAGAAGGCCGCCGTGGCGATGATCAGGATGCTAACCGGTTCCAGTAACACGCTCTTGCTCCGAGGGGGCGACAGGGGCCTGGTGCCGCAGGTGAGGGCGCAGCCAGTCCAGGATGGGGGCCACGTGACGAGCGAAGCCTTCTGGGTCGTTATGCTGCACATCGGGCAATTTGAGCAACGTGGCCTGGGGGTTTTCCTGGGCCAGACGGCGGGCATGCCAGGGAGGCACCACCGTATCCTGGCAGCCATGCACCAGCAGCAGCGGCGCCTTGATCTTCGCCACGGTGGTGCGCGGGGCGATGTCATCAAAGCGATGACCAATCAGCCATTCCACGCTGCGATTGATGATCAGCCCCAACGGCCGGCGGGGGATGCCCCGCTCCTGGAGCCAGCCGTTCATCATGGGTTCGGGGTGGGAGAAGGCAGACAGACTGATCACCGCCCGGATCCCCGGGTTGCGCGAGGCGGTGAGCAGCACCGCACCGGCCCCCACGGAATGCCCCAGCAGGATGAAATCCCCGTGGCCTCGCGCCCGTAATCCGGCCATGACGGCTTCGGCATCCTCGGCAAAGCGGGGCAGCGAGGCAAAGGTGTCATCATCGCTCTGACCATGGCAACGGGCATCGAACACCGCCACGTTGAGCCCCTCACTCAGCAGCCTTGGCACCATGAACAGCAGATGCGAGCCATTGGCCCCCCAGCCATGCACCATGACCACCACCGGCGCGCCGGGGTGGCTCAGATACCAGGCGGCGGACAAGGTCCGCCCCCGGCACGTGGGCACCCGGACCCGTTCGGCCGGGATGGCCAGGCTTTCAGGGTCATTCACCCAGCGCCGATCCCGGATACGAAAGGCCCGTTGCAGCCACAGGCGCAGGGAGAACAGACCGAGAGCGATCAGCACCCCAGCCCCGATAAGGGATATCAAGATTGTCATGGCATCCATGGGGCCTCCGGCCCCAATTCAAATGATATTCCAGGGCACTTCCGCCCCGGGGCATGTTCAAACGGATATGGACATTCCACTACTGATCATCGGCGCCCTGCTGATTGCCACCCTCACGGCCTTCATGCTGGGCATACTGCCTTATCCCATCGGCTGGATCATCCTGACCATGGCCTTCTTCGGACGCCTGATGTTCATCAAGTCGCGCTGATGGCATTTTGCAGCCTTGGGCCAGTATAATACTTGGTCAACGGCCCACCATTGATCGCGGCGCCTCAATCCGGGCATGATCAGGGCGGATCCCGGACAAAGGGAGGAGCGGCTCGAAGCGGCCGCTACACTCATGAGCATGATGCCTGTCGTGAACCGGGTTTCACGCTGGCTCGGGGCATTGAGCCCCATTCCGAAAGGCTGTGATGACACCACCTTTCACTGGTGGCGGGCCTGTGCCCGTCCATGGCCGAACACCCAGACCCCATACCTGATCCTGAAGTCACGCAACCAGGGTGGTCGGCCCGAAGCCAAAGCAAATGATCCTGCCCCTGGAGCAAACTGATGCCGTTGACCCGACGTCGATTCAATCAATTTCTGGTGGGGGGGCTGGGCCTGGCCCTCGCCCCCATCACCCTGGCAGAACTGCAGGAAGGACGTGACTGGCGCGCCATCTCCCGCCCCCAGAGCGAGGCCCCCGAAGGCAAGATTGAATTGCTCAAGTTCTTTTCCTACGGCTGCCCCTTCTGTGGTCAGCTCAATCAGGTGATGAAACCCTGGGTTGAGGGCCTGCCCGACGATGTGGTGTTCCGCCGAGTCCCGGTCTCCTTCAACCGCTCTGCCTGGGCCAATCTTTCCCGCGTGTACTTTGCCCTGGAGGCCACCGGGGAACTGGAGCGACTGAACCAGGAAGTCTTCGACGCCGTTGGCCAGCGTCGTGAGCGGCTGTTCACCGAGCAGGCGATCATGGACTGGATGGAGAATCGCGACGTCGACATGGAGCAATTTTCCCAGGCCTTCCATGCCTCCCGCACTCAGACGCTGGTGGCGCGCAGCGACCGCCTGCAATCACGTTTTAGAGTCAACAGCGTCCCCACCCTGGTGGTGGATGGCCGCTACGCGGTGGTGGGCGAAGAAGCCCGCACCTATCAGGACCTGCTGGATATCGCCGAAGGGCTCATGGATAAGGCCCGCGAGACCTGACCCCAAGCCCCCCCCCACCCGTGGGATCCGCCCATTCTCTCATGGAGATGAAGACCATGACGTCAGCCATTGACCTGTCATCCCGCTTACCTTCGCTCACTCACGCGACGACCTAGCCATGAACGATTCCCAACCCACCTCTCCGCGCCGTCGACTGCAAAGCCTGCTGGCCATACCCGACAGCCAGCGAACCGAAGAACAATGGGACGAGCTCATCGAGCTGGAAATCTCCCTGGCGCCGGTCAATCAGAAAAAACCCGGGGAGCAGAGCGCTGAACCCGCCAGCCGTGCACCACGCAGCAGCGGACCCAAGCGACCGCGTGCCGGCGGCAACGGCGGCGCACGCAAGAAGACCTTCAGCAACAAGAAGACCGCCTCGCAGGGCGGCCGCAGCGCCCCCCGGGGAGCCGTAAGCGAGTAGGATCGACCCGCGCCGGAGGCCTTTACCCCCGTGCCCGAGAGATGCGCAGCACCTCGGGCACGCGGCGCAGGCGCCGCATCAGGTCAGCCAGATGCTTGCGACTGCGCACGCTCAGGGTGAAGGTGATGGTCGAGGCATGGCCATCGCGCTCATCGAACGAGACATTCTCGATATTCGATCCCATGTCAGCAATCACCGAGGCCAGATTCGCCAGCACCCCTCGTTTGTTGGCGGTCTGGGCGCGAATGGCGGCGGCATATTCCTGGGTGGAATCCTCCGACCAGGCCACCGGGATCCACTTGTCCGGTTTGTTGCGGTATTCGGCCACGTTGCGACATGGCTCCCGATGCACCACCAGCCCCCGGCCGGCGCTCATCACGCCCACGATGGGATCACCGGGTATGGGGTGACAACACTTGGCAAATGACAGCACCATGCCCTCGGTGCCCTTGACCGCCAGGGGCTTGCCCAGACTCGCCGGTGAGGGTGCGGCAGCGTCATCTCCCATGTCATCGCTGCTCAGGCGCCGGGCCACCAGGGTGGCCATGCGGTTGCCCAAGCCTACATCGCCCAGCAAGGCATCCAGATTGGGGAGTTGCAGGTCCTCCAGGAGGCGCTGCATCTCTTGCGGAGGGATCTCTTCCAGGCTTTTGCCCACGCCGATCAGGGCCTTGTCCAGCAACCGCCGCCCCAGATTGACGGCCTCACCCTGCTGCAGATTCTTGAGGTAATGCCGGATAGCGGTCCGGGCCTTGCCGGTCACCACGAAGTTCAGCCAGGCAGGATTGGGGCGCGCACCGGGGGCAGTGATCACCTCCACTGTACGGCCACTCTCCAGTTTGGTGGACAGCGGCGCCAGGCGCCGATCGATCTTGGCCGCCACGCAGGTGTTGCCCACATCCGAGTGCACCGCGTAGGCAAAGTCCACCGCCGTGGCCCCCTTGGGCAACTCCATGATCTCGCCCCGGGGCGTGAAGATGTAGACCTCTTCGGGAAACAGGTCCACCTTCACGTTTTCCAGGAACTCCATGGAGTTGCCAGCGGCCTGCTGGATCTCCAGCACGCCCTTGAGCCATTCCCGGGCCCGGGCCTGGGCAGAGGCGGACTGACGATCCCCGGCCTTGTACAGCCAGTGGGCGGCAATACCACTCTCGGCCACCCGGTCCATCTCCTCGGTGCGGATCTGCACCTCGATAGGGATACCATGAGGGCCAAACAACACGGTGTGCAGGCTCTGATAGCCGTTCGCCTTGGGGATGGCGATGTAGTCCTTGAAGCGACCCGGAACCGGCTTGTACAGATTGTGGACCACGCCCAGGGCCCGATAGCAGGCATCCACGTCGGTCACCACGATGCGAATGGCAAAGACATCGAACACCTCTTCGAAGGAGAGGCGTTTTTGCCGCATCTTGCGGTAGATGCTGTAGAGGTTTTTCTCCCGGCCGATGATGCGCGAGACGATCCCCGCCTCCTCCATGCGCGAGCAGATGGCGGTTTCGATCTTCTGCATCACCTCCTTGCGATGCCCACGGGATTTCTTCACAGCATCCTGAAGCACCTTGTAGCGCAGCGGATTGTGGGAGGCGAAGCCCAGCACCTCCAGTTCACGCCGGATGGCATTCATGCCCAGGCGCTGGGCAATGGGGGCGTAGATCTCCAGGGTTTCCCGGGCGATGCGCCGGCCCTTGTCCGGACGCATGACCCCCAGGGTACGCATGTTGTGCAGGCGATCCGCCAGCTTGACCATGATCACCCGCAGGTCGCGGGTGATGGCCAGCATCATCTTGCGGAAGTTTTCGGCCTGCGCCTCGGCCTTGGAGCGGAACTTCAGGTGGGTGAGCTTGGAGACGCCATCCACCAGTTCGGCCACATCCTCGCCGAATTCCTCGATGATCCGTTCCTTGCTGATGTGGGTATCCTCCATGACGTCATGGAGGATGGCGGCGATGATGCTGCGATGGTCCATCCGCATCTCGGCCATGGTCTTGGCCACGGCCAGGGGATGGACGATATAGGGGTCGCCGCTCAGGCGGGTCTGACCCTCATGGGCCTCGGCGCCAAACAGATAGGCGCGATAGACTTCGCTGACCTGGTCGGGCTCCAGGTAGCTTTCCAGATAGGCGCACAGATCCCTGGCCATGAACCGGGTGGTGTCCAGGGACGCGGATGTACTGGAGGCCTGGGTGGATGTGGCACTCTCGACCATGGGGCATGCTTGCGGGCCTGTCTTGCCCGCGGATCCCGATGAGGATCCGCACGGGGGACTAGATCTCCGTTCGCACCTCCTCTTCGCTCACCTGGGAGGGGTCGGCATGCTCCCGAGCCACCACTTCATCCAGCACTTCGGGGCCTACCAGGCCTTCGGCGATCTCGCGCAGGGCCAGCACGGTGGGCTTGTCATTTTCCCAATCCAGATGGGCATGGGCACCGCCAGCCAGTTGCCGGGCGCGCTTGGCAGCGACCAGCACCAGGTGGAAGCGGTTGTCCATATTGTCCAGGCAATCTTCAACGGTAACGCGGGCCATGGTGGGCGCAACTCCTGATTCATTCGGAAAAACGGTTAATACTAGGGGTTTGCTTCCCCGGATGCCAGCAAATCACGCAACAGCGCCTCATGGCGATGCCGTTGCGGGCGGGTATGCAGGCGGTTGGCGGTGAAGATGGCGACCAGTTCCGCCAGGGCCCGATCGAAGTCGTCGTTCACCACCAGATAATCGTATTCGTCAAAGTGGCTAATTTCTTTGACAGCTTCTCCCAGGCGCCGTTCGATGACGGATTCGCTATCCTTGCCCCGGGTGTGCAGTCGCCGCCGTAATTCGTCACGGGAAGGCGGTACGATGAACACCGACTGACAACCGGGCATCAGGCGTCGCACCTGCTGCGCCCCCTGCCAGTCGATCTCCAGGATCACATCAAGCCCCTGCTCCAGTTCCTCCTCCACAGCCGCCCGGGACGTACCGTAGTAATGATCGAAGACCCGGGCATGCTCCAGAAAGGCGCCATCCTCGATCATGCCCAGAAACTGCTCGGCGTTCACAAAGTGATAGTGCTGCCCATCCACCTCCCCGTCACGAGGCTGTCGGGTGGTATGGGACACGGACACCACGAGGCTGGATCGGGCCCTGAGCAGGGCGGCCACCAGCGAGGTCTTGCCCGCCCCCGAGGGGGCGGAAACGATATAAAGGGTTCCCCTGATCAAGGGTCGGATCTCCAGCCAATATGCAACGGGCCCCTAGGTTAACCCAATGACCGGTCCGCGTGCAGGCGCGCTAACGGCCCGCCGGCAACAGTCAGGCCTTGGCACCGTCATCTTCCGAGGGGTCCTCGCTGGCCCGCTCTCCCATGCCGGCCTGCAGCGCATTGTAACGGGCCCAGGCATGAAACCCGCGGGCATTGGCGGTAATGGGTTCATCCACGGTTCGGGCATGGGGGATCATCTCGCGCAGATAGCGGGACATGACCTGACCACCCCCACCCGTGATCAGCACAAAGGGATAGTCATCCACCTGCCACAGGGAGTTGATCTCCACCAGCAACTTGGTGGCCAGATCCTGAAATACCTGATCGCGCAGACCGGTGATATCCACCTTGCGCCCGGAGACATTCAGTTCCCCTTCAATGATGGCCTCATCCAGGGTGTAGGTCTCCCGCTCCAGACCGTACCTGGCGTTGAGCAGGTCGGCGATTTCATCATATCCATGGGAGATGCCGATGGGCACGGTGCGGCTGAAGGCGGGGGCATATTCGCCATCCACAATGGTGGCGAAGTCACTGGTCCGGAAGCCCACATCAATGATGCCCACGCGGCCATCCAGCATGGGGCTGTCCTCGCGCAGATTGCCCCGGTCATCCAGTACCATGGACCAGAAGGTGCCGACGGGCTGGGGTACCACGTCGATGCGATCCAGACGCACGCTGTAAGCATGGCGCTGATTGCCGACGCGCCGGATCACCTCGTGATCTCCCTGCAGGCGCCGTACCAGGTCGTCGGCCATGTGCATGCGTCCCGGCGGCAGGCCGGTGACCACGAAGAAGCTGTTGAGGCTGTCCTTGCAATACAGCGCCAGCGTGCCCAGGCAGAGGATGAGGATGTCATCCCCCTCGGCGCGGGTGGAAGAAAGTCCCCGGTAGGCGATACGCGAGTGACGGATGGCCAGATCCCCCAGGAAATACTCCCGCCCGCCCACGGAGATACGCAAATCCTCCGTCGGTGGCGGCCGCTTGAAGCCCAGGGACATGGGCGCCTGGGTACCGGCCTCGCCCACCACACTGGGGAAGACATAGCCGTTTTGACCGTCCTCCGCCTTGATATAGCCGTAGCCCATGTCCAGCCCGATACAGCGATCCATGATGTCGTCCCCTTTTGGATGGAGTTGAGTGGGTGGGTGATTCAGTCCGGATGTGGGCGTATTACAGACCCTTCGGCCCTGGTTTGGCAAACACGCCGTTCGTAATGCCACGGATTCATTCATCACGGGATCCAGGCGCTTCAACGTACAAGGCCCGGCAATGCCGGGCCTTGTACGTTACGACAGCCCTTGGGGCCATCTTACTCCTGGTGATAACCGGTGACCCGATCCACTTCATTGCGCGACCCCAGGATCACGGGGACGCGTTGATGAATGTCCTGCGGGCTCAAGGCCATCATGCGCTCCCGCCCGGTGGTACACGCGCCGCCTGCCTGCTCGATCAGGAAGGCCATGGGGTTGGCCTCGTACATCAGACGCAACTTGCCGCCCTGTCCCTTCGCCTGGATCTTGGAATCCAGGGGGTACATGAACACCCCGCCGCGGGTCAGGATGCGATGCACCTCGGCCACCATGGAGGCGATCCAGCGCATGTTGAAATCCTTGTCCCGGGCGCCGTCCTTGCCCTCCAGGCATTCGCCGATGTAGCGCTTCACGGGTTGCTCCCAGAAGCGCATGTTGGAGGTGTTGATGGCGAATTCCTGGGTGTCTTCCGGGATCTGCACGTTGGAATGGGTGAGCAGGAACTCGCCGAAATCACGGTCCAGGGTGAACATATTGGTGCCGGTGCCCGTGGTCAGCACCATCATGGTGGAGGGTCCGTACACACAGTAGCCGGCAGCCACCTGCTCCGTGCCGGGCTTGAGGAAGTCTTCCTTGCTGGGGTTACGCACACCGGCCGGCGCCTTGAGGATGGAGAAGATGGTCCCCACCGAGACGTTCACATCGATATTGGAGGACCCGTCCAGGGGGTCGAACAGCACCAGGTACTTGCCCCGCGGCGCGTCCTCCGGCAGATGGTAGACATCATCCATCTCCTCGGAGGCCAGGGCCGCCACGTGGCCGTTATGGGCCAGGGCCTCGATGAAGATCTCATTGGTGATCACGTCCAGCTTCTTCTGCTCTTCTCCCTGTACGTTCTGGGTGTTGGCGGTGCCCAGCACCCCCACCAGATCGCCCTTGTTGACCAGGTCAGAGATCTTCTTGCAGGCCACTGAGATGTCGTTGAGCAGGCCGGTGAACTCCCCGGTGGCCCCCTCGAACTGACGCTGGGTCTCGATAATGAAGTTGGTAAGCGTGGTGCCGATATGCATGTTGCCGTTTTCCTATGGTGGTGTTGAAAGATCCTGACGCGGCCATCGTTGTTGTGGTGTCTGCCGGAGGACTCCGGGGGCCACGCATCACTGATGGGTATACTAACAGAACCTTTTGTCACCTCCCATGACGGGAGGGGGCTTTAGCCCCTCTCCCTGCGAAAGCACCTACTCCACCGTGATCGTGATCTGCTCGGACACCACCGGCGGATCAAAACTGGCATGCCGGTAATCCATGAACAACAACTGCAACGTATGTGTGCCAGACTCCAGGTCCAGCTCTGCCTCCGTCTGGCCGCCACCGAAGTGCACCGTCTGATCCGAGAAAGGCAGCGGCGTATCCAGGTTCACCTCATCCAGATCCGTGTTGATCAGCAGGTGATGATGGCCCGTATTGGAACGCTCCACACCTGCCGGGGCAATCCCCGCCCCCTTGAGCCCCATGCGCACCATCACCGGCGAACTGACGGTCTCCCCATCCGACGGCGTAATGAAATACACCTGCGCACCCTCTGGCGGTGCCGAACGATCGAGATCCGCCTGGACAACCCCCAGGGGCAAGCCTGCTGCGATCGTCAGGGTGGCCGCTGCACGGAATATCATGTTCATCACACGCCTCCTTACAATGATTTTGAGTCGCTCAATACACCCAGCTTCCCGACTATAGCACCAGGAATAGACCTTCGCGGATCCCCGCGCCAGAAGTGTCGCGCCGCTTGATCGACATGGCCAAACTCCAGATACTCACAGACACATTCAGGATTTCCGCCGTCGCCCAGAGGTGACGGCAGCCACACATCCACTTGATCGGGAGTACCCCACCATGTTCAGACCCATCTCAATCGAGCCGCTTGCGGCGGCGACCGCCACCCTGCCCAGCCATCCAACGATCCATCTGTCCGAGGCCGCCACCGACAGCGCCGCAGGCAAGGCCCAGGCACCCGCCTACACCCTGCCTCCGGCCCTCACGGGTGAGCGCCGCACCCTGCAGAGCAAGGCAGGCAGTCTGTGCTACTACCACGCCGCGCCCGGCAGTCAGGAACAGCGCACCGATGTCCCCCTGCTGCTGATTCATAGCGTGAATGCGGCCGGCTCCGCTTATGAAGTCAAGCCACTTTACGATCACTATGCCAAGTGGCGTCCGGTGTATGCCCTGGAACTACCCGGCTTCGGCGGCTCCGACCGTAGCGACCGGGCCTACACGCCCCGCCTGATGACCGATGCCGTCCATGCCATGGTGGAGGAGATCCGCCGCCTGCACGGCGAAGGCAAGGTGGACGCCATCGCCCTTTCCCTGGGCTCGGAGTTCCTGGCCCGCGCCGCCCACGAATCCTCCGACGCCTTCCGCAGCATCGGCCTGGTGAGCCCCACCGGCTTCAAGGGGACCGGCCGTCTGGACGGCCCGGCAGAGAGCACTCGCGGCATGCCCTGGCTGCACAACTTCTTCGTGCGCGCCCCCTGGAGCCAGGGGCTATTCAACGCCCTCACCAAGCGCAGCGTGATCCGCTACTTCCTCAACAAGGCCTGGGGCTCCAAGGACATCGACCTGGGGCTGCTGGAATACAGCGTGGCCACCACCCGCCAGCCCGGCGCCAAGAATGCCCCCTACCACTTCCTGGCCGGCAACCTGTTCAGCGCTGACATCACCACCATCTACGAATCCCTGAAGCTGCCGGTGTTCATGGTGCATGGCGAGCGGGGCGACTTCGTGGACTTCAAGGGCAAGTCGGTGGTGGCCAAGCGCCCCAACTGGCTCATCTACGAGATGCCCACCGGTGCCCTGCCCTATTTTGAAATGCCCGAGTCCTTCGTGGCCGAATACGAGGCCTTTCTGCAGAACCAGGTGATGAAGGCGTAAGGTGGATTCCCTCTGATGGAATTCATCTACGATCTCGCCCTCTTCCTGGCCAAGGCACTGACCATCGTGGTGGCCATCCTGGTGGTGCTGGGCAGTCTTGCCAGCACCGCCGCCAATGCCCGGGAACGCGGCCAGGACTCACTTAATGTGCGTCGCCTCAACGACCGCTACCAGCACATGGAGAACACCCTGAAACGGCGCTTCGCGGCGCCCAGGGGGTGGGCTGCACGCCTCAAGCGTCTGCGCGGTGGCGACAAGGGAAAGAGCGCACTGGCCCCGTCCCCGGATCCTGACCGGGCCCGGGTGTTCGTGCTGAAGTTTCACGGCGACATCCGGGCCTCCCATGTGGAGAGCCTGCGCGAGGAGGTGTCCACAGTGCTCACCCAGGCCCGTCCGGACCTGGATCATGTGGTGGTCTGCGTGGAAAGCGGCGGCGGGATGGTGCCCCACTATGGCCTGGCGGCCTCGCAACTGGTGCGGCTGCGTGATGCCGGGCTGAAGGTCACGGTCTGCGTGGACCGGGTGGCCGCCAGCGGCGGCTACCTGATGGCCGCCGTGGCTCATCGCATCGTGGCCGCCCCTTTCGCCATCGTCGGCTCCATCGGCGTGGTGGCGCAGTTGCCCAACTTCCACCGCTGGCTCAAGCGTCGCAACGTGGATGTCGAGTTGCTCACCGCCGGCGAATACAAGCGCACCCTCACGGTACTGGGCCGCAACACCGCCGAGGGTCGGGCCAAGTTCCAGGAGGACCTGGAAGAGACCCACACCCTGTTCAAGACCTTCCTGTCCCGTTATCGCCCGTCCCTGGACATGGACCAGGTGGGCACCGGGGAGCACTGGTACGGCGAACAGGCCCGCCCCCTGGGGCTGGTGGACGAACTGGGCACCAGCGACGATGTGCTGATGAAGCTGGCCCGGGAGCATGATCTGTACGAGATCACCTACAAGCGCCGCCAGAGCCTGGGCAAACGCATGGGCACGGCGATGGAGAGCATCACCGAGCGCCTGCTGGGGGGGCGTGGGTAGTCTGGGGCACACCGCCCCTCACCCCAACCCCTCTCCCCGAAGGTGAGAGGGGCTTCAAACAGAAGACTTGCTCCCTTCTCCCCGAAGGTGAGAGGGGCTTCAAACAGAAGACTTGCTCCCTTCTCCCCGAAGGCTGAGAGGGGCTTCAAACAGAAGACTTGCTCCCTTCTCCCCGAAGGGTGAGAGGGGCTTCAAACAGAAGACTTGCTCCCTTCTCCCCGCGGGGGAGAAGGGCCGGGGATGAGGGGGTGAACGAAGCCCGGATAGTGACCAGTCTCCCTGGTGCCGGGGGCCGGTGCGCGGGTTTCAGCCGCAGGAAGCGGCTGCAAAGCCTACAGGGAAGTATTCACGGCGTCCCGCGCACCGGCCCCCGGCACCAGGGAGACACCACCCCCAGCACCCACCCCAGGCACCCACCCCAGGCACCTGCCAAAAAAAACGCCACGAAGGACGACCCCCGTGGCGTTTTTCGATCTGGTCGGAGTGAAAGGATTCGAACCTTCGACCCCCGCCTCCCGAAGGCGGTGCTCTACCAGGCTGAGCTACACTCCGATTGACTGCGGGATTGACCGTCCCGACAGGGTGCGTATTGTGCTACGAAGACTCCGGAAAGTCCAACCCCGCACGACCCCACCAATCCCGAAATACGCTCAGTACACCCGCCCCACGGAAAAACGTGCCAGCGATGCCATGGCATCCCGATAGGGGCTTTCAGGCAATACCGACAGGGCCTCGATGGCATTGTCCGCTTCCTGCTCCGCCATCTTGCGGGTGTACTCGATGGAATCCGTCGCCTGAATGGCCGCCAGCACCCGCTCGGCATAATCACGGCCCCCCTTCTCGATGGCCTCGCGCACCAGGGCCGCGTCCGCCTCGTTACCCACACGCATGGCGTGGATCAACGGCAGCGTCGGCTTGCCCTCAGCCAGGTCATCGCCCATGTTCTTGCCCATCTCGTCGCGCTCACCACTGTAATCCAGCACATCATCAATGAGCTGGAAGGCCGTGCCCAGGTGCATGCCATAAGCCGCCAGCCCCTGGATCACCGCCTCGGGCTGCTCAGCCAGCACAGGACCCACCCGCCCAGCAGCATCGAAGAGCTTGGCCGTCTTGGACTGGATCACATGCATATAGCGTTCTTCGGTGGTGTCCGCATCATGGCAGTTGAGCAACTGCATCACCTCACCCTCGGCCACCGTGCTGGTGGTGTGGGAAAGAATCTCCATGATGCGCATGTTGCCGATCTCCACCATCATCTCGAAGGAGCGGGAATAGAGGAAATCGCCCACCAGCACACTGGCCTCGTTGCCGAAGCGCGCATTGGCGGTCTCCCGCCCGCGGCGCATCTCCGAGGCGTCCACCACGTCATCATGCAGCAGGGTGGCGGTGTGGATGAATTCAATCACGGCAGCCAGTTCGATGTGCTGCGCGCCCCGATAGCCGCAGGCCCCGGAAGACAACAGCACCAGCATCGGACGCAGGCGCTTGCCGCCACTACTGATGATGTAGTGGCCCAACTGGTTGATGAGCACCACGGGGGACTGCAGACGCCGACAAATGCAGTCGTCCACCGCCTTCATGTCGTCGGCGATCAGGTCGCGAATCTGGTCAAGGTCCATGGACGGAATTTGATCACTAAGGGAGGGAGCCTCGGGCATGCTAGGAATGGAGTGGTTGAGTGTCAAGGCGTATCCCTGAGTTTGCGTGTCTTTCTATTTGACCACCGCTTGCGGCGCAGGTAAACTTCCGCGTCTTTGGATTGAAGACCTTTTCGGAGAACATCAAAGATGTACGCGGTTATCGCTACCGGTGGCAAGCAGTACCGGGTTGCCCAGGGTGAAAAGCTCCGGGTCGAGAAGCTCGACGCGGAGGAAGGCGCCTCTGTGGAATTCGACAACGTCCTGCTGGTCGGCAGCGGCGAAGACATCAAGGTGGGTGCGCCCTACGTGGAAGGCGGCAAAGTGACCGCGACCATCAAGTCCCACGGGCGCGGCGAAAAGGTGGAGATCATCAAGTTCCGCCGTCGCAAGCACTCCCGCAAGCAGATGGGGCACCGCCAGCACTACACCGAGCTGGAAATCACTTCCATCGCCGGCTGATAGGCAAGAGGTAACAGCAAATGGCACATAAGAAGGCAGGCGGCAGTACCCGTAACGGCCGCGACTCAGAAAGCAAACGTCTTGGCGTGAAGCGCTTTGGTGGCCAGGCCGTGATCGCCGGCAACATCATCGTTCGTCAGCGTGGCACCCAGTTCCACCCCGGCCTGAATGTGGGCTGCGGCAAGGATCACACCCTGTTCGCCAAGGCGGACGGCAAGGTGGTATTCGAAACCAAGGGGCCCAAGGGCCGCAAGTACGTGAGCGTACTCGCCGCCTGATTGCCGGCCACAATCGGCAGCAAGGACTCCAAAGCCCCGGCCTTCCGGGGCTTTTTTAATGCCCCCAGGCCCCGCACGGGACCGGGGTGTCGCTTTGCCCCCGGGCGACGTATCCTGAGAAGGCGCCCACCACCCCGGAACAAGAAGCCACCCCATGAAATTCGTTGATGAAGCCACCATCAAGGTCAAGGCCGGCGACGGCGGCAACGGCTGCGTAAGCTTTCGCCGGGAGAAGTATGTGCCGTTCGGCGGCCCGGACGGCGGCGACGGGGGCGATGGGGGATCCGTCTACCTGGTGGCCACCCACGACCTGAACACGCTGGCGGATTTTCGCTTCCAGCGCCACTTCGAGGCCGGGCGCGGCGAAAATGGCCGGGGCCGCAACATGACCGGTCACGCCGGGGAAGACCTGGAAGTGGAGGTGCCGGTGGGCACCCTGGCCTTCGACGCCCAGACCGATGAGTTGATCGGCGACCTGGTGGACCATGGCCAGAAGCTATTGGTCGCCCAGGGCGGCTTCCACGGCCTGGGCAACACCCGCTACAAGAGCTCCGTGAACCGGGCGCCCCGCCAGTCCAAGCCGGGCACCCCGGGAGAACTGCGCCAGTTGCGCCTGGAACTGAAGGTCCTGGCCGACGTGGGCCTGCTGGGACTGCCCAACGCGGGCAAATCCACCCTGATCTCCAAGGTATCCGGCGCGCGCCCCAAGGTGGCCGATTACCCCTTTACCACCCTGCACCCCAACCTGGGCGTGGTCCGCGTGGGCCCCCTGCAGAGCTTCGTGATGGCCGACATCCCCGGTCTCATCGAGGGGGCGGCCGAGGGGGCGGGGCTGGGCATCCAGTTCCTCAAGCATCTGTCCCGCAACCGCCTGCTGCTGCACCTGGTGGATATTGAGCCGCCCGATCCCGAGCAGGCACCTGAGCAGGCGGTCCGCGTGATCGAACAGGAGATGGCGCAGTTCGACCCACAGCTTCTGGAGCGCCCCCGCTGGCTGGTGATCAACAAGGTGGACCTGGTCTCGCCCGATGAACGCGAGGCACGCTGCCAGGCCATCATCCAGGCCCTGGACTGGAAGGCGCCCGTCTTTTATATCTCCGCCGTCACCGGCGAAGGCACGGACACCCTCACACAACAGGTCATGAGACACCTGGAAGCGCATGACAGTGACACGTGAAGCACTGGGCAAGTCCCGCCGCTGGGTCGTCAAGATCGGCTCGGCGCTGATCACCAACGACGGCCAGGGCCTGGACATGCAGGCCCTGGCCGGGTGGGCCGATCAATTGGCCCGACTGAGCCGCGCCGGCCACGAGATCATCCTGGTATCCTCCGGCGCGGTGGCCGAGGGGATGACGCGCCTGGGCTGGAGCGAGCGACCATCGGCCCTGTATGAACTGCAAGCCGCCGCCGCCGTGGGGCAGATGGGCCTGGTGCAAGCCTATGAGAGTCATTTCCAGAAACATGGGCTGCATGCCGCCCAGGTTCTGCTCACCCATGATGACCTGGCCGACCGGCGACGGTATCTGAACGCCCGCAGCACCTTGCGCACCCTACTGCGCATGCACGCCATCCCGGTGGTAAACGAGAACGATACCGTCGCCACCGAGGAGATCCGCTTTGGCGACAACGACACCCTGGCGGCCCTGGTGTGCAATCTGGTGGAGGCCTCCTTGCTGGTGATCCTCACCGACCAGAACGGCCTGTACGACCGGGATCCGCGCACCTTCCAGGATGCCCGACTGGTCTCGGAGGGTCTGGCCTCGGACCCGAGCCTGCTGCGCCTGGTGGCCCCCACCTTCGGTCGATTGGGCAGCGGCGGCATGGCCACCAAGCTCACGGCCGCGGCCCGTGCCGCCCGCTCCGGCACCCATACCCTGATCGCTTCGGGGCGCACCTCCGGGGTGCTGGAACGCGTCGCCGCGGGCGAGGATCTGGGCACCTTGCTGCGTCCTGACCGGGAACCCCTGGCGGCACGCAAGCAGTGGATCGCCGGGCAACTGGTCTCACGCGGGGAGTTGCTGCTGGATGCCGGTGCCGCACGGGTGATCCGTGAGGCGGGCCGCAGTCTGCTGCCGGTGGGTGTCACCCACGTGAAGGGCCGGTTCTCCCGTGGCGAGGTGGTCACTTGTCTGGACCCGGATGGGCGCCCGGTGGCCCGGGGCCTGGTGAACTACGCCGCCGACGAGGCCCGCCGCATCATGGGGCGGCGAGGTGATGAGCTCGAATCCATCCTGGGGTATGTGGATGAGCCGGAGCTCATTCATCGGGATAATCTGGTGGTGTTGTGATCGACGTGACTGGCTACGGGGGTAGCGGCCCTGTCGAGTGCCGGAGGTCTGTTGGCGGGACGCCTGAATACATCCCTGTAGGCTCTGCAGCCTCTTCCTGCGGCTGAAGCCCGCCAACAGACCTCCGGCACCCGACAGGGCCTTGATGCATTGGGAACAGCCGACCAGGAGATGGCTGACTGACCTTCGCGGAGCCTTGATGCATACCCGGAAGTCTGCCAGCTCGGCGTTCGACCTTTGGCCGGGACTACTCGATCTTGATGTAGGCAAACCCCTTCGTGTTCTGCAGTTCGGCCAGGCGCACCACGCCTGAGGGCACCATGGAGACCCCTTCGTAGAGTTCATCCTCCGGCAGATCCAGGGCCGAGCGGGTGATGTCGCACAGTTCCACCTTCACCCCATGCATGGAGATCAGGGAACTCAACCGCCCGCGCAGGTTGTCACGCTCCTCGGCGAGGGTATCGTCCTCGGCAAAGGGGGAATCCTCCAGGGGATCGTCGGTCAGGAAGCGGATGCCGTGGGAGACGGCGACGATGCGGATGTCATGATCCATCAGTTCATTCTCGTAGTGCACTGCCATGTTGTTGATGCTCGTGAGCATGGCGCTGAACCGGCGGGGATCGGAAAAGTCCGCATGATAGACCACGCGGGCCGCCGGATCGGAGGCGGTGGCCAGAGAGGGCATCCCCAGCCAAGCCAGGCTGATCAGAAGCCAGACCATGGGCAGGATCTGCCATCGGCGTCTCGCCTTGGCACGGGGCCGGTGGGTGTAGGCGCGCATTTCATCCGTCTCAGATGGGGTCATGACCTGTCCTCCTTTGGTGTGTCCCGACGTTTCTTGTGGGGCCGGGTGGGGGCAAGAGTGTCAGGGTTATTGCGATGGATCAATCTGCGGCGCAGCAAGGCCGCTCAGGAATGCCTTGACATCCCACCCACCTCCATGCAAGATTGCCGGCTTTTCCGGAACTGACCCGAATTTTCAGGAGATTACCTTGGCCAACATCGCCTCAGCTCGCAAGCGTGCCCGCCAGAGCGAAAAGAATCGCCAGCACAACATGGCCGCGCGTTCGCGCTTTCGCACTGCCATCAAGAAGGTGCTGAAGGCTGTAAAAGCAGGTGACAAGGACACCGCCACCAGCGCCTACCAGGCCGCTGTGCCGGTCATCGACAAGTCCGTCTCCAAGGGTGTCCTGCACCGCAACAAGGCCGCGCGTCACAAGAGCCGCCTGAATGCGCGGGTGCGGGCACTGTAATCGACCTGACTCCCTTCTCCCCTTGGGGGAGAAGGGCTCGAGAAAATGGGGACAGACACCTTTTCTCCATGACGATATACCTGTAAACCCGGTCACTCCGGGTTTTTTTGTGCCCGGCAACCCACGAGTTCGCGCCAACCCATGAGCCGACTGCTCAAGTCCACCGCTGTCGTCAGCGCCATGACCCTGGTGTCGCGGCTGTTTGGCTATCTACGGGACATGGTGCTGGCGGTCAGTTTTGGGGCCAGCGGGGCCACCGACGCCTTTTTCGTTGCCTTTCGCATCCCCAACTTCCTGCGCAGGCTGTTTGCCGAAGGAGCCTTCTCCCAGGCCTTTGTGCCCGTGTTCGCTGAATTCCGTGAACAGCGCGGCCAGAAGGCACTGAAGGACCTGGTGGACCACGTCAGCGGCGCCCTCACCCTGGTGCTGTTCATCACCACCCTTCTCGGGGTGATTGCCGCGCCCCTCTTGATCAGCGTCTTTGCCCCGGGGTTCCACGGGGAGGATGGCCGTCATGCCCTGGCCACCGACATGCTGCGCATCACCTTTCCTTACCTGTTGTTCATTTCGCTCACCGCCATGGCCGGGGGCATTCTCAACAGCCTGGGACGGTTTGCAGTGCCCGCCTTCACTCCGGTGTTCCTGAACCTGTCGCTCATCGCCGCTGCCGTCTGGGGTGCGCCGCATTTCCAGGAACCAGTGATGGCCCTGGCCTGGGGAGTGTTCGTGGCCGGCGCGGTGCAACTGGCCTTCCAGGTCCCCTTCCTGATGCACCATGGGCTGATGCCCCGGCCCCGACTGCGACGTACCCACGAGGGCGTGAAGCGCATCGCCAAGCTCATGCTACCCGCCATCTTCGGTACCTCGGTGGTTCAGATCAACCTACTGGTGGACACACTGATCGCATCCTTTCTTGCCACCGGCTCCATCACCTGGCTGTATTTTTCCGACCGTTTCGTGGAACTGCCCCTGGCCCTGTTCGGCATCGCCATCGGCACGGTGATTCTGCCTCGCCTCTCCGGAGAATATGCCCGCAAGGACCCGCAAGCCTTCGGCAGGACACTGGACTGGGCGCTGCGCCTGTCCCTGCTCATCGCCCTGCCCTCGGCCCTGGGCCTGATCCTGCTCGCCGCCCCCATCCTCGCGGCCCTGATCCAGTATCAGGAGTTCCTGGAGAGTGACACCCGCATGGCCGCCCTGTCGCTGATGGCCTACGCCGTGGGGCTACCCGCCTTCATCCTCATCAAGATCCTGGCGCCCGGATACTTTTCCCGCCAGGACACCAAAACCCCCGTGAAGGTGGCGGTGATCGCCATGGTGGCCAACATGGCGTTGAACGTGGCCATTGTGGTGCCCTGGGTGTGGATGGGCTGGCCCGGCCCCCATGCTGGCCTGGCGCTGGCCACCTCGCTGTCGGCCTACCTCAATGCCGGACTGCTCTACCGCGGGCTGCGCCGTGACGGCATCCTGATGATCCTGCCCGGCTGGCCGGGCCTGTGGTGGCGTATGCTATTGGCAAGTGGCCTTTTGACCCTGCTCTTGTTGCTGATGCTGCCGGAACTGAGCCAGTGGAGCGAATGGCCGGCGCTGACACGGGTCAGCGCCCTGCTGGGCCTGATCGCCCTGGGCGGTGGCGCCTATGGACTCACTCTGCTGGCCACCGGGGTGCGGCCCAGGACATTCCTGCTGCGGTAATTAGCAAGGGGGCACCAACCCTGTAAACGCGCCCCCCCCCCCACGTATAATCGAGGCTTTTGCGGCCAATCCCATGGAACTGATTCGCGGTGCCCACAACTTGAGGCCCCGGCACCGGGGCTCGGTGGCCACCATCGGCAACTTCGACGGTGTGCACTTGGGGCACCAGGCGGTGCTCGGGCAGTTGGCCGAAAAGGGGGCCGAACGGGGCCTGCCCACCGTGGCGGTCACCTTCGAGCCTCTGCCACGGGAGTATTTTCTGGGTGAGCGCTCGCCGGCCCGGCTGCAGCGCTTCCGCGACAAACTGCTGGCCATGCGCCGTTTTTCCGTGGACCGGCTGCTGTGCCTGAACTTCAACCCGGCCCTGGCCGGCATGAGCGCCCAGGACTTCATCCGGGAACTGCTGGTGGAGCGCCTGGGCGTGCGCCACCTGGTGGTGGGGGACGACTTCCGCTTTGGCAAGGACCGCGCCGGCACCTTTGAAACCCTGCGCGAGGCCGGGCGGGTGCATGGTTTCGATGTGGCGCACATGCACACCTTCCATATCGACGGCGCCCGGGTCAGCAGCACCCGCATCCGTGGTGCCCTGGCCCAAGGCTGCATGGACGAGGCGGAAAAACTCCTGGGCCGCCCGTATCGCATCAACGGGCGTGTCGCCCATGGCGACAAGAAGGGCCACCAACTGGGCTTCCCCACCGCCAATCTGCGCCTGGGCCCCTGCCCCATGGCGATACGTGGCGTATTTGCCGTGGAGGCATTCGGCCTCCCCGGCGAGCCGGTGCAGGGCGTGGCCAACGCCGGCACCCGCCCCACGGTGGGGGGCGTCCAGAACCGCCTGGAGGTGCATTTGTTCGACACGAATGCCAACCTCTATGGAAAACACCTGCATGTGGACCTGCTCCATCGCCTGCGGGATGAACAACGCTTCACCTCCCTGGATGAACTGCGCGCGCAGATCGCCCGGGACGTGGATCATGCCCGTGCATTTTTTCAGGGGCGGCCCAGCGACGAGCGCGCGCCGGACTGAATCGAGGATTTCCAGCTTGACCGACTATAAAGACACCCTGAATCTGCCCAAGACCGACTTCCCCATGCGCGGCAACCTGGCCAAGCGCGAGCCGGAGATGCTCGCTGCCTGGGAACGGGAGGGTCTGTACCAACAGATCCGCCAGGCCAGCACGGGTCGACCCCGCTTTGTGCTGGCCGATGGCCCGCCCTATGCCAACGGGGATATTCACATCGGCCATGCGGTGAACAAGATCCTCAAGGATGTCATCGTCAAGAGCCGCACCCTGGCGGGCTACGATGCCCCCTATGTACCCGGCTGGGACTGCCACGGCCTGCCCATTGAACTGCAGGTGGAACGCAGCCAGGGCAAGGCCGGCAAGGGCGCGGATGCCCGCACCTTCCGCGAGGCCTGTCGCCACTACGCCCAGGACCAGGTCAACCGTCAGCGCCAGGACTTCAAGCGCCTGGGCGTGCTGGGGGACTGGGAACATCCCTACCTGACCATGGACTACGCGGTAGAGGCCGACATCATGCGCGCCCTGGGCCGCATCATCGACCGTGGTCACGTGATCCAGGGCAACAAGCCGGTGCACTGGTGCGTGGACTGCGGTTCCGCCCTGGCCGAGGCCGAGGTGGAATACGAGGACAAGACCTCCCCGGCCATCGACGTGCGCTTCCGTGTCCTGGACGACGAGGACCTGCTCAGACGTATGCATGTGGATGGTGATGCCGGCAGCGGCCCCATCAGCGTGGTCATCTGGACCACCACCCCCTGGACCCTGCCCGCCAACCAGGCCGTGGCCCTGAACGGGGAGCTGGAGTATGCCCTGGTGGCCGTGAACGACGAGCGCCTGCTGGTGGCTACCGAACTGGTGAACAACCTCATGCAGCGCTACGGCCTGGAGGGGCAGCACGTCATCGGCCACGCCCAGGGTGCAGCCCTGGAAGGCCTGCTGCTACAGCACCCCTTCTACGACCGTCAGGTCCCCGTGATTCTGGGTGAGCACGTGAACCTGGAGGCGGGTACCGGCGCGGTGCATACGGCCCCGGGTCACGGTCAGGACGACTACATCGTGGGTCGCCGCTATGACCTGCCGGTGGAAAACCCGGTGGGCGGCGACGGGCGCTTCCTGCCCTCCACCGAACTCTTTGGCGGGCTGAACGTGACCGAGGCCAATGGCCGCATCCTGGAAGTGCTCAAGGAGCGTGGCGCCCTGGTGCATGTGGAAAAACTGCGCCACAGCTACCCCCATTGCTGGCGCCACAAGACCCCCATCATCTTCCGGGCCACCTCCCAGTGGTTCATCAGCATGGACAAGGCGGAACTGCGCGAGGGCGCCCTGCGGGCCATCGAACAGGTGCAATGGGTGCCCGACTGGGGACGCGCCCGCATTGAGGGCATGGTGGCCAACCGCCCGGACTGGTGCATCTCCCGGCAACGCAACTGGGGGGTGCCCATTCCCCTGTTCATCCACAAGGAGACCGGCGCACTGCACCCGGACACCCAGGCCCTGATTGAGGCCGTGGCCAAAAAGGTGGAAGAGGAAGGCATCGAGGCCTGGTTTGCGCTGGACCCCAAGGAACTGCTGGGTGAAGACGCCGAACACTTTGAAAAACTGAATGACACCCTGGATGTGTGGTTCGATTCGGGCGTGACCCACACCACGGTGACCGAACGCCGTCCTGGCCTGGGCCTGCCGGCTGACCTGTATCTGGAGGGCTCCGACCAGCACCGGGGCTGGTTCCAGTCGTCCCTGCTCACCTCCGTGGCCATGCGCGGTACCGCGCCCTACAAAGCGGTGCTCACCCACGGCTTCACCGTGGATGCCCAGGGCCAGAAGATGTCCAAGTCCAAGGGCAACGTGGTGGCCCCGCAGAAGGTGATGGACACCCTGGGGGCCGACATCCTGCGCCTGTGGGTGGCGGCTACCGACTTCAGTGGCGAGATGGCCGTCTCCGACGAGATCCTCAAACGCACTGCCGATGCCTATCGGCGCATGCGCAACACCGCCCGGTTCCTGCTGGCCAACCTCAATGGCTTCGACCCGACCACCGACCTGCTGCCCGCCGAGCGCATGCTGCCCCTGGACCGCTGGGCCGTGGACCAGGCCCTGCAGGTGCAGCAGCATGTCATCCGCGCCTACGAGCACTACCAGTTCCACCAGATCTACCAGCGGGTGCATAACTTCTGCTCGGTGGAGATGGGCAGTTTCTACCTGGACGTGATCAAGGACCGTCAGTACACCACCCAGGCGGACAGCCGCGCGCGCCGTTCGGCGCAGACGGCCATGTACCACATCATCGAGGCCATGACCCGCTGGCTGACCCCCATCCTCTCCTTCACCGGCGAGGAGATCTGGCAGCAGATCCCCGGCGAGCGCAACGCCTCGGTGCTGCTCAACACCTGGTATGACGGCCTCTTCCCCCTGCAGGACGATGCGCCCCTGGGTGTGGAGGACTGGCGACGGGTGCTGGAGGTCCGTCAGTGCGTGAGCCGTGAGCTGGAAAAACTGCGCAACGAAGGCGGCATTGGTGCCTCCCTGGATGCCGAGGTGGATCTGTACTGCGATGCCGGGCTGCAGGAGATCCTGACCCGCCTGGGGGATGAACTGCGGTTCGTGCTGATCACCTCCTATGCCCGGGTGCATGCCCTGGGCCAGGCACCCGCCACGGCCGTGGCCTCCGCCCTGCCCGATGGCACCGCCCTGGCCATCCGCGCCCTGCGCTGTGAACATGCCAAGTGCCCGCGCTGCTGGCATCACCGGGAAGATGTGGGCACCAGCGCCGAGCATCCGGAGCTGTGCGGGCGCTGTGTAGAGAACGTAGCGGGCGAGGGTGAGCAGCGGGCATTTGCCTGATTGGGGCCTCCGCCCACCCTCACCCCAACCCCTCTCCCGCCAGCGGGAGAGGGGCTCACATCCCTGCCACCTTCCGAAGGCTCAGGGGCGGACAAACTCCCTTCTCCCCTCTGGGGAGAAGGGCTGGGGATGAGGGAGACGAAGCCACCCCACCCACCACCACAACCTCAGTCAAACAGAGACCCGAACAATATGCTCAAATGGCTATGGCTCTCCCTCGGCGTGATCCTCCTGGATCAGGTCACCAAACGCATCGCCGAGTACCAGCTGGTGCAGTTCGCCCCCATGGAGATCCTGCCCTTCCTGAACCTGGCCCTGGTATACAACCAGGGCGCCGCCTTCAGCTTTCTCAGTGATGCCGGGGGCTGGCAACGCTGGTTCTTCACGACACTGGCCGTGGTCGTCAGCGGGGTGATCATCTGGTGGCTGCGTCAACTCAAGCGGGACGAGACCAGCACCGCCGTCAGCCTGGCGCTGATCCTGGGCGGCGCCATCGGCAACGTGATCGACCGGGTCTGGCACGGGCACGTGATCGACTTCTTCGACCTCCATTACGCCGGCTACCACTGGCCCACCTTCAACATCGCCGATAGCGCCATCACCGTGGGCGCCGTGATCCTCATCATCACCAGCCTCATACCCGCCCCTCGCGGGACACAGAAGTCATGATCACCGCCGGCAGCCGGGTACGGATGCATTACACCATCACCCTGGAAAACGGCCAAGTGGCCGATAGCACCCGGGAAGATCCGGTCGAACCGGTGGAATTCACCGTCGGCCAGGGCGAGTTGCACGGCGCCCTGGAAGGACTGGTCACTGCGCTTTCAGAAGGGGAGTCCTGCACCACCACCCTGCCCCCTGAACAAGCCTTCGGCTTCGCCACGGCACAAGCGGTGCAGACCATGGAACGCAGCGATTTCCCCGAGGCCATGCCCCTGGAACCGGGCCTGCTGGTGGGCTTCGACACTCCCACGGGCGAGCAGATCCCGGGGCTGATTCGCAAGATCGAAGGGGACCGTGTGATTGTGGATTTCAATCACCCGCTGGCGGGGCATACCATCACGGTGGAGATCGAGGTGCTGTCGGTGGAAACACCGAGCTGAGCGTAACTTAAAGGGGACAGACACCTTTTTTGCCCCCAACCATGGCAGGCCCATTCGGCAGGCGTGCGCCGTTGTTGTAGGATGTTCGCCTATCCGCAACCCTCACCCTCAGGCCAGACGAACATGCATATCCTCCTCGCCAACCCCCGTGGATTCTGCGCCGGTGTCGACCGGGCCATCGAGATCGTGGAACGGGCCCTGGACCTGTTCGGCCAGCCCATCTACGTGCGTCACGAGGTGGTGCACAACCGTTACGTGGTGAACGAACTCAGGGAAAAGGGCGCCGTCTTCGTGGAGGAGCTGGACCAGGTGCCCGATGGCGCCACGGTCATCTTCAGCGCCCACGGCGTGCCTCGCAGCGTGCGGGACGAGGCCGACAGGCGCGGCCTGCGCGTCTTCGATGCCACCTGCCCGCTGGTCACCAAGGTACACATGGAGGTGGCCCGCCATGCCGTCCGGGGTGAGGAGGTCATCCTCATCGGTCATGCCGGGCATCCGGAAGTGGACGGCACCCTGGGGCAATACGATCGCAGCCACGGGGGCGAGATCTACCTGGTGGAGAACATCCAGCAGGCCCAGGAACTGGACGTCAAGGACCCGGACCATCTGGCCTACGTGACCCAGACCACCCTCTCCATGGACGACACCCAGGGCATCTTCAAGATCCTGCGGGAGCGCTTCCCCCACATCCAGGGGCAGCGCCGTGACGACATCTGCTACGCCACCCAGAACCGACAGGACGCCATCAAGTCCCTGGCCGGGGAGTGTGACCTGATCCTGGTGGTGGGCTCCCCCAACAGTTCCAATTCCAATCGCCTGCGTGAGATCGCCGAGAAGATGGGCATACAGGCCTACCTCATCGACGGCGCCGAAGACATCGACGCCCGCTGGCTCGAAGGCCGCCAGCGCATCGGCATCACCGCCGGCGCCTCCGCCCCGGAACTGCTGGTGCAGCAGGTGGTGGATCACCTCAAGCCCCTGGGCGTGGAGACCTGCGTGGAACATGAAGGGCGCAGCGAGACGGTGACGTTCTCACTGCCCAAGGCACTGCGGAGCTAAAGAGCAAAAGGGGACAGATTTATTTTCCCGCCCTGCAGGGCGGGAAAATAAATCTGTCCCCTTTTGCGTGTTACTTAAGGCTTAAACCGCCACGCCCAACTGACGCAGATAATCATCGTAGGTGCCGTTGTAGTCCGTCACGCCGTCTTCGTTCAGCTCGATGATGCGGGTTGCCAGGCTGGAGACGAACTCGCGGTCATGGCTGACGAAGATCAGCGTGCCGGGGTAGTTCTCCAGGGCCAGGTTCAGCGCCTCGATGGATTCCATATCCAGGTGGTTGGTCGGTTCGTCCATGATCATCACGTTGGGCCTTTTCAGGATCAGCTTGCCGAACAGCATCCGGCCCTGCTCGCCACCAGAAATCACCTTGACCGATTTGAAGATTTCATCGTTGGAAAACAGCATGCGGCCCAGGGTGCCGCGCACCAATTGGTCGCCGCCGGTGGTCCACTGCGCCATCCAGTCGAACAGGGTCTCGTCGTTCTTGAAGTCCTCGGCGTGTTCTTGGGCGAAATAGCCCAGATCCGCGCTTTCGGCCCATTTGACCGTGCCGGCCATCGGCGGCATTTCATTCACCAGGGTGCGCAGCAGCGTCGTCTTGCCGATACCGTTGGGGCCGATGATCGCCACGCGCTCACCGGCCTCGATTTGCAGACTCAGGTTCTTGAACAGCGTCTCGCCATCGAACCCCTGGCTGACCTTGTCGAGGGTCACGGCCTGACGGTGCAGCTTCTTGTGCTGATCAAAACGGATGAACAGGCTGACCCGACTCGAGGGCTTGACCTCATCCAGCTGGATCTTCTCGATCTGCCGGGCGCGGCTGGTGGCCTGCTTGGACTTGGAGGCGTTGGCCGAAAAGCGGCTGACGAAGGCCTGCAGCTCGGAGATCTGTGCCTTTTTCTTTGCGTTGTCAGACAGCAGACGCTCGCGGGCCTGGGTGGCGGCCGTCATGTATTCATCGTAGTTGCCGGGGAACAGGCGCAGTTCGCAAAAGTCCAGATCCGCCATGTGCGTGCAAACGCTGTTGAGAAAGTGGCGATCGTGGGAAATGATGATCATCGTGCTGTTACGCGAGGTGAGGATGCTTTCCAGCCAGCGGATGGTATTGATGTCCAGGTGGTTGGTGGGCTCGTCCAGCAGCAGCACTTCCGGATCGGAAAACAGCGCCTGGGCCAGCAGGACGCGCAGCTTCCAGCCGGGCGCGACCTCGCTCATGGGCCCGCTGTGCTGTGCCAGCGGAATCCCCAGGCCAAGCAGCAGCTCGCCGGCACGGGCTTCGGCGGTATAGCCGTCCATTTCCGCAAATTCGGTCTCCAGTTCAGCGACCTTCATGCCGTCTTCTTCGCTCATCTCCGCCAGAGAATAGATCCGGTCGCGCTCGGCACGCGCCTTCCAAAGCTCCTCGTGCCCCATGATCACGGTATCCAGCACGCTGCACTTCTCATACGCGAACTGGTCCTGGCGCAGCTTGCCCAGGCGCACATTCGGCTCAAGCATCACCTGGCCGGCGGAAGGCTCGAGATCGCCCCCCAGGATCTTCATGAAGGTGGACTTCCCCGAGCCGTTGGCGCCGATCAGGCCGTAACGGTTACCCCCGCCAAACTTGACTGACACGTTCTCGAAGAGGGGCTTGGCCCCGAACTGCATGGTGATATTGGCGGTGGAGATCAAAAGAATGTCCTGCGGGAAAAAGAGGGAGGGGGCGTTGCCGAGCGGCGAACAGGGCCCGAAAACCGGACCGATTATGGTACGGGGTCTGAGCCGTTATTGACAGGGGTGTCCGACGAGCGTAGTGCATGGGCACTGGATCATGTCCCTGGGCTCGGAGAAATCCCTGGCCGATGGGGTGAGCTACCGTGTGAGTTCTCGAAACTCTCGATAACCTGACCAGGAACCCAGCCGGGCTTGCCCAGGCGTAGTGCATAGGAACCAGTTATCCCAGCCCTCAGGACCTTCATATTCTTCACCAACAAGAAGAGAATCACCTTTTTTGAAGGTGATTGGCTCAGGAAACTCACTCTCATGTGAGCTGACAACGACATATCTCTTAGGGCTCATGCGACTCCCCTATTTTGGCTAACGCCCGCCATCACCGGCGACAAACTGGCGCGCAGCAGAGGTTTTGGCATCCGGTGCATAGCC
>NZ_JAJNAN010000139.1:0-518 GCF_022227565.1 Ectothiorhodospira sp. 9100 | reverse complement strand
AAAACAGCCAAAGATCGTTGCGTGCGACAGCATCTCACACCGACGGGACCGAACCGATGACGATTCGCAGGAGGACTCTCTCGGCCTATTACGTCCCACCCTATCCCAGGCCTCCCCACCCTCGTGGACTTGGGCCCGATCCCGTTGATCTTGCTGGCCTTCAGCGGCCATATTCGGTCCACCAGATCCCCCGGACCCACGTGCGTAAGACCATCCGGCTTGTCGAACTCCGAGGCCATCTTCGCCAGCAGCTTGTTGGGCGCGATGCCGATCGAACAGGACAACCCCGTCGCCGCACGCACAGCCTCCTTGATACGGCTGGCGATCGGCTCAGGGTCGCTGCCGTGGGAGGTCAGGTCGATGTAGATCTCGTCGATCCCACGGTCCTCGATCCTCGGCGCGAGGGAGGCAACCGCCGTCTTGAAACGCATCGAGTAGTGCCGGTAGGCGGTGAAATCAGCGGGTAGCAGAACCGCACCCGGCACAAGACGAGCGGCGGTCATCAGGCCCATGCCGGA
>NZ_JAJNAN010000138.1:0-523 GCF_022227565.1 Ectothiorhodospira sp. 9100 | reverse complement strand
TGGCATAGGCGGCCGTCTGGACCAGCCCCTGGCTGATGACGCCCTCCAGGGCGCCACGCTGCAGCTTGAGCTCGATGACAATGCGCTGCATCGGCCCATGAAAACCCCTGGCCGGGTCCGTCGGCCATTCAATGAATAGGTCCGTGCGCTTGCGGCCCAGGCCATATTCCCGGCTGATGCGGCCACCGCCATTGACGATCCGCTGCAGGAACGCCTGCATTAGCAACTGCGGACCCGCCTCCTTGTAGTCAAAGCGCTCCAGCCAGGCATCGGCCTGTTCGCGGAAGAACTGCTGGAAGGCACGCAGCAACTTCGGCATGTCCAGGTGCCCCTTTGAGGTGACGTACCACTCCTGCTCCTGGTTGGGGATACGGGTCTGCATGATCCAGGTCAGGTCCCTCGGGATCACCTCCCGATAGATCCGGTTGCTGATGCGTACCTGGGGCCGGGTCTCGATCAGCCCCAGATCCTCCACGTACTGCTGATCGTCGGGACTGATGCCTTGCAGGTCCTCGTCCTGACC
>NZ_JAJNAN010000137.1:0-530 GCF_022227565.1 Ectothiorhodospira sp. 9100 | reverse complement strand
GGGGCTGGGGCTGCTGACCCTGGGCAAGAGCGACTTTGAAGCCGCCGAGGGGGTGCGCAAGGATCCCTTCTTTCTGTCCTGCATGGGCTTGAAGCGCGGGCTGTCGGCAGCGCGATTGCGTCAGCGCATGGATGCCTCCTCCATGGATTATGCCCGTGCCCTGGATCAGGCCAACCTGACCTTCCTTGAGCAGGCGAAGGTTCCAGTGACGCCGTTGTCCTGCGGCTACGTGGCGCTGGATCTGGATCTGTTTGCCCAGGACAACTCGGGCACCCACAAGGAAGGCGTGGGCTACACCTACCGGGGCTTTGACGGCTACGGCGTGATGCCGGCCTATCTGGGTGAAGAGGGTTGGTGTTTGGCCACCGAGCTCAAGCCGGGATCCGAGAACAGCCAGAACGGCTTCGGGTTTGTGCTGGATCGCGTGCTGCCGGCGGCACGCAACCTCACAGACCACCCGATCCTGATGCGTCTGGACAGTGCCCATGATGCCCTGGAGAACCGTGTGCGCGCGCAGGGCGAAGGCATCG
>NZ_JAJNAN010000136.1:0-529 GCF_022227565.1 Ectothiorhodospira sp. 9100 | reverse complement strand
ACTTCATCATCAAGTGGAACCCCCGGCAGGCGTCGGCCGCCAACTGGATGGCGCATGCGGAGGGCCTGGAGGCAGGCAAGGTCAAGTGGGAGACGCCTCGCGAGGGTAAACGGATCGCTGTTTTCAGCGTCAACGAAACCCGCAACTGGCAAGGGCGGGAGTATACCTTCCGGCGTGTCATGCGCGTGGTGGAACGCACCATCGACCGCAAGGGCCAGGCGCTGGTGTTCCCCGACCTGGAGGTCGAGGGCTGGTGGACCTCCCTGAATCTGTCCGATGACGAGATCATCACTCTGTACTGTGGCCATGCCACCTGTGAGCAGTTCCACTCCGAGTTCAAGACCGACCTGGACCTGGAGCGCCTGCCCTCCGGCAAGTTCGACACCAACACCCTGGTCATGGCAGCGGGCACCTTCGTGTACAACGTCCTGCGCTGGATCGGCCTGAAGGGGTTGATCGGCGATGACTCGCCCGTGCGCCATCCCGCCAAGCGCCGCCGCATCCGCACGGTGTTCCAGGAGTTGATCAG
>NZ_JAJNAN010000135.1:0-533 GCF_022227565.1 Ectothiorhodospira sp. 9100 | reverse complement strand
CTCATTCGGCGTTACGCTCCAGCTCATGCAGGGCGGCTCGGGTCAGGAAGGCCGAGCGGCTCTTGATGCCGTGCAGGGTCACGTATTGATCGATCTGCTTCACCACACGGCCTGGCAGGGTGACGTTGACCTTTTCCGTCTTGCCCAGATAGGGGGTGATATCGATCTCGACCAGCCCCCACCCCCCAGCCGGCGAAATCAGGGTTCTGTCGACGCTCGGTAATATTCCCGGGCATGGGAATCGCCTCCCCCGCCGCGGCGAGCTCTTCCAACTGAATATGCGCCACCTCCACGGCCATCTCGTAGGCCTGCTCGACAGTATCGCCTGCGGTGATCGCGCCGGGAATATCCGGGAACACGATGCCGGTGGCGGTGTGCTCGTCACCCCATTCGATGGCGATGGGATATTGCATTGATCTCTCCTACCGGAGTGAAGTCCGCACTACCGTGCTCCTATCCCAACAATACCATGCGAACATACCTCTAGGGTTATGTTCCCTTAACGTGAAAGAACCAAGATTAAGCTACAGACG
>NZ_JAJNAN010000134.1:0-549 GCF_022227565.1 Ectothiorhodospira sp. 9100 | reverse complement strand
TTGACATCCTCCCCGGCCTGAAGGCCGGAGATTCCTACGGCGCTCAGGAGCGGCATTGAGCCACTCCTGAGTCGCTTCGGTGGGTTCCTGCTGCTGGCGACCCTACTGCATCGCTCACTTCACAGGCGAACCGGGCGTGTCCCGCCCTTAAAACATTGATCGCGCCGACGACATCGGCGTTTTCCTCGAAACCGCATTCCACGCACTGGAACTGAACTTGCGTCTTCCGGTTATCCGCCGAGACGTGACCGCAGCACGGGCAGGTTCGACTGGTGTTTTGCGGCGGCACGGCGATGAGCCAGCCACCGCGCCAATGGAGCTTGTAATCCAGTTGGCGTCGAAACTCGAACCAACCCTGATCGAGGATGGACTTGTTCAGGCCGGACTTGACCCGAACGTTCTTACCCGGTCGCTCGCTGCTGCCTGCCGCCGACCTGGACATGTTCCGTACCTGCAAATCCTCGATGCACACCATCGCGTGGTTTTGGCTGATCGCGGTCGTGGTCTTGTGCAGGTAGTCGCGGCGGGCGTTGCCGATTCGGGCATGGA
>NZ_JAJNAN010000133.1:0-554 GCF_022227565.1 Ectothiorhodospira sp. 9100 | reverse complement strand
CGATTGGCCAGAAATCCGTAGTGCCTCACGCGCATGAGACCTTTCGGCAGGATGTGCTGCAGGAAGCGGCGCACGAACTCTTGCCCGGTCAAGGTCATGACCTTGCGTTGCTCGGTCCGATAATCTTTGTAGGTAAACCGAACCCCATCATCATCCACCCCCAGTATCCGTCGATTGGTGATGGCGATGCGATAGGTATAGCGGCCCAGGTAGTCCACCACCGTCCCGCCGTGGTTCAGACAGGCCTTGGTGTAGACGTTCCACGAGACCTGCATCAGGTCATCAAGCAGTCTGTCCACTTCCCCGGGGTGTGTCACCCGAGAGAGCTCACCACGGTCGATCGCTTGCCTCAGGGCGGCCACCATGTATCCACGGAACCTCACCGAAAGGGCCTTGACCGGGAACAGATAATTGCTTTTGCTGGGCGCCCATTGGCCATTCTTTCGCAGGGCGCCACCAGGGACAAGGCAATGCAGGTGAACATGCTGCGTCAGGGTTTGCCCCCAGGTATGCAGCACCGCGGTCATGCCCAACTCGCCTCCCAGGCGTTTGGG
>NZ_JAJNAN010000132.1:0-589 GCF_022227565.1 Ectothiorhodospira sp. 9100 | reverse complement strand
CGGCCTGCCAATGGGTGAAGGAACACCTCAACATCCTCATCACCGGCCCCACCGGGGTTGGCAAAACCTGGCTTGCCTGTGCCTTGGCCCATAAGGCCTGCCGAGAGGGACACACCGCCCACTACGTTCGTCTAACCCGTCTGTTGCGGGAGTTGAGCATCGCCAAGGGGGATGGTCAGTACGCCAAGCTTCTGGCCAACTTGGCCAAAGTCGATGTACTGATTCTCGACGACTGGGGGCTCATGAAACTCAATGCTGAAAACCGCCGCGACCTCCTGGAGGTGTTGGAAGACCGCCATGGCAGACGATCCACCATCGCCACCAGCCAACTGCCCATGGACCAATGGCACGACGTCATCGGTGATGCCACCCTGGCGGATGCCATTCTGGATCGCTTGGTTCACAACGCCTACAAGATCAATCTCAGAGGAGAATCCATGAGAAAAACTCAGTCCAAGTTGACGGACACCGCGACGGCGGAGTAAGAAGGAAAACCCCGCGTCGCTACGCTCCGATGGGTGGCAGCTTTGCCCCGGTCCGGGTGGCAGGCTTCACGTGGAATGGGTGGCAACCTTCAGCGGTCTACGCA
>NZ_JAJNAN010000131.1:0-597 GCF_022227565.1 Ectothiorhodospira sp. 9100 | reverse complement strand
GTGTCGTGGGTGGTGGTGGTGGCAAGCAGGCAATTTGTTTCAATCCACGCGCCCGCAAGGGGCGCGACCAGAGCCATCCCAGGAACTGCTGGACGCCATTGTGTTTCAATCCACGCGCCCGCAAGGGGCGCGACTCCATCATCATAACTGCTTAACTATAAAGGGAAAATTATCTAATTTCGGCGAACCATGAAAGCCACCCCTATGCTGACTGATATCCCTGAGCAAGAAAAACGAAAACTTATTTATTATCATACAGATACCATTACTGCGAACCTCCCTGTATTTTTCCGGCCACTACAGGTTCGCGCGTGTGGACGTCAGAATATAAGCGGACCATTGAGATCCATAACCGGCTTTGCTCCGATGTGCTCGACCTTCTTCTGCCAATTCCGCCCCAAGTAATAGAACCGCAGGCTGTCGCAATCGTGATCAATGAGTTCGCAGAGCCTGCTCCGAAGCAATGTCCACTGTGCGGGGTCAACCTCAATTTCGAACACCGAGAACTGCACCCGCTGACCATAATCTCGGCACGCCTTACCCACGCGGCGTAGGCGCCTTTCACCGCCTTCACTGATGGTGCTTACGTCGTAGCTT
>NZ_JAJNAN010000130.1:0-603 GCF_022227565.1 Ectothiorhodospira sp. 9100 | reverse complement strand
GTGGTGGGCACGGAATATCCCTCGCTGTCAGGAGTGCATGTCCCATTGCTTGCTTGCCTGCCTGACCTGCTTTCTCAGGCTTGCTCCCCTACATCTCACCTTCGCCGGAAGTCGCAGAAGGCAACAGGTCCTCCACATCCACCGCCAAGGCACGGGCCAGCGCCCGTAAGACCTTCGCCGACCCTATCCTCTTACCCGCCTCGATCTGCGACAGGTAGGACTTCCCGATTCCCGCCTGCTCGGCCAGCGCCGCCTGGGACAACCCACGATGCTCACGCCACACACGCAGCGGATGCACATCACCGTTCACTAGGCGGCTGACAATCTCAGCGGGCACCAACTCGTCCCGGCCCTCCTCCAATTCACGCATGGCCTCGTCTGCGGCGCGCACGTCTTCCATGTCCTCGGCCAATGCCAGCAAGCGGCGATACTGATCGATTGGCACCACCGCGTATTCCGGCTTTCCGTCTCGCTCGATGATCTGCGCTTGAAAACTCATTTGTAGGTCCCTCCTCGAGGACCAATATCGATCACCAACAGCACCAGTTCCCGGTCGTTCACTTGGCAAATGGCCCGGTACTGCCCAACTCGCAGCCGGCAGTA
>NZ_JAJNAN010000013.1:0-71634 GCF_022227565.1 Ectothiorhodospira sp. 9100 | reverse complement strand
ACGACACACTCGGGTGACCCGTGATTCGCTACATGAGCATGCCTCGCACCCAGGCGAGGCTCGCCGCTGTCAGCTGCGCTTCATCATGTCGAAGAATTCGTTGTTGGTCTTGGTGGATTGCAGGCGGCCCAAGAGGAATTCCATGGACTCGAGTTCGTCCATGGGATGCAGGAACTTGCGCAGGATCCAGAGCTTCTGCAGTTCCTCCGGATCGGTGAGCAGTTCCTCGCGACGGGTGCCGGAGCGGTTGATATTGATGGCGGGGTAGATGCGCTTCTCGCTGATGCGGCGATCCAGGTGCACTTCCATATTGCCCGTACCCTTGAATTCCTCGTAGATCACTTCGTCCATCTTGGAGCCGGTCTCCACCAGTGCGGTGGCCAGGATGGTGAGGCTACCCCCCTCCTCGATGTTACGGGCTGCACCAAAGAAACGCTTGGGACGATGCAGGGCGTTGGCATCCACGCCGCCGGTGAGTACCTTGCCCGACGAAGGCACCACGGTATTGTAGGCCCGGGCCAGACGCGTGATGGAGTCCAGCAGGATGACCACGTCGCGGCGATGCTCCACCAGCCGCTTGGCCTTTTCAATGACCATTTCAGCCACCTGCACGTGCCGGCTGGCCGGTTCATCGAAGGTGGATGAGACCACTTCCCCTTGCACCATGCGCGACATCTCGGTCACTTCCTCCGGGCGCTCATCGATGAGCAACACGATCAGGTAGCACTCAGGGTAGTTGGCGGTGATGCTCTGGGCGATATTCTGCAACATGATGGTCTTACCCGCCTTGGGTGGCGAGACGATCAGACCACGCTGCCCCTTACCGAAGGGGGCGACAATATCGATGATGCGGGCAGTAATATCTTCCGTGGAGCCGTTACCCCGCTCCATGCGCATGCGATGGGAGGCATGCAGGGGCGTGAGGTTCTCGAACAGGACCTTGTTCTTGGCCGCCTCGGGGGCCTCGAAGTTGATCTTGTCCACCTTGAGCAGCGCAAAGTAACGCTCGCCTTCCTTGGGGGGGCGGATCTTGCCGGAGATGGTATCCCCGGTGCGCAGGCTGAAGCGGCGGATCTGGCTGGGGGAGACATAGATATCGTCCGGCCCGGCCAGATAGGAACTGTCGGAACTGCGCAGGAAACCGAAGCCATCCTGCAGGATTTCCAGCACGCCGTCCCCGAAGATGTCTTCGCCGCCCTTGGCATGCGCCTTGAGGATCGAGAAGATGATGTCCTGCTTACGCGACCTCGCCATCCCTTCGAGATCCATGGACTGGGCGACTTCCACCAGCTCGGAGGCCGACTTATGCTTGAGTTCGGTGAGGTTCATAAAGGGTTCGCGGAGGCGGGAGTGGGCTATCGGTTTTATCGCGCGGACAGCGCAGGCCCAGGGAGGGCGTGCCTAAGGCGCATGATCGTGAGGTCGGCTTTGGGGTCGAGAACCGACAATGCCAGGACGGCAAGCCGGGTATAGATTATTTTTTTGTGACGTTACCATTAAATCTTCGGGGCGTCCAGCCCGAAACGACCGGGACACCCCGAAAAGGCTCAGATATTCTGATCGATGAAGGCTGTCAGCTGGGATTTGGACAGTGCACCCACCTTGGTGGCCTCCACGTTACCACTCTTGAACAGCATCAGGGTGGGGATGCCGCGGATGCCAAATTTGGGTGGGGTGGCCGGGTTTTCGTCGATGTTGAGCTTGGCCACCTTGAGCTTGCCGTCGTATTCCGCGGCGATCTCGTCGAGGATGGGGGCAATCATCTTGCAGGGACCGCACCACTCCGCCCAATAGTCCACCAGCACAGGCTGATCAGACTTGAGGACATCCTCCTCGAAACTTCCATCCGTGACATAGGTGATGTTTTCACTCACTGCGATTGACCTCCGGTTAGAATGTCTGCACGGGCAATTGGCGAATTTCGCCTGCATGCACCGCGCATTGAATCATTGGAGCCGATTCGGCACACCATTTCAAGTCCATACATGATACCGCGAGGAAAGGCCCCAACTCCATGACGGATCAACACGTTTCTGATACCCACTTCGCAAGTTTCGACCTCCCGGACCCGGTTCGCGCGGGCTTGAAGGACGCCGGATTCACCCATTGCACCCCGATTCAGGGTCTGGCACTGCCCCCAGCACTGGAAGGCAAGGACGTGGCCGGGCAGGCTCAGACAGGCACCGGCAAGACGGCAGCCTTTCTGATCACCGTCTTTACGCATCTGCTGCGTCATCCGGCCCCGGAGCAGCGCCGGCGCAACCAGGTGCGAGCCCTGATCCTGGCGCCCACACGGGAACTGGCCATTCAGATCCACAAGGATGCTCAGGTGCTCGGCAGCCATACCGGCCTCACCCTCGGACTGGCCTACGGCGGCACCGATTACGACAAGCAGCGCAAGCAACTGGCCGAGGGCGTGGACATCCTCATCGGCACCCCTGGCCGCATCATCGATTACTTCAAGCAGAAGGTCTTCGATCTGCGCCATGCTCAAACCCTGGTGCTGGACGAGGCGGATCGCATGTTCGATCTGGGCTTCATCAAGGACGTGCGTTTCCTGCTCAGGCGCATGCCCCCACCCGCGGAGCGCCAGTCCATGCTGTTCTCCGCCACCCTCTCCTGGCGGGTGATGGAGCTGGCCTATGAACACATGAACAACCCGGCCAAGGTACAAACCCAGGATGAACAGGTCACCGCCGAACGGGTGCGTCAGTGCGTGTACTATCCGGCCAATGACCAGAAGATCCCGTTGCTGCTGGGCCTGATGCAGACACTGGGGCCAGAGCGGTCCATGGTATTCGTGAACACCAAGCACTGGGCTGAGAAGGTCACGGCCTGGCTGGAAGGCAACGGCATCCGCGTGGCCCTGCTCTCGGGGGATGTGCCACAACGCAAGCGTCAGAGCCTGCTGGCCAAGTTCGAGCAGAGCGAGTATCAGGTGCTGGTGGCCACCGATGTGGCGGCCCGGGGCCTGCACATTCCGGATGTCTCCCATGTATTCAATTTCGATCTACCGCAGTCGGGTGAGGACTATGTCCACCGCATCGGACGCACCGGCCGCGCCGGCGCCGAGGGCGACGCCATCAGCTTTGCCTGCGAGGACTTCGCCTTCCACCTGCCGGAGATCGAGGAATATATTGGCTTCAAGATCACCTCGGAGATGACCGACCCGTCGGTCCTGGCCACCGACCTGGCCCCCCCGGCCAAACGCAAGAGGGAATCCGCCGGCCCACCGCGTGGCCGCTCCGGCGGGCGATCGGGCAAGCCTTCCAGCGGCAATGCCCCCCGCAAACGTGGCTCACGCAAACCACGGCCCGCCACGCCGTCCTAGCGAAGGGCGGAAAAAGGGGGGGAGAAAAAGGGGACAGACCCCTTTTCTGTGCGCGCCGCTGGCGCGCGGAAAAGGGGTCTGTCCCCTTTTTCTCCCCCCCTTTTCGATTATGTGTGCTGCCTCCCGTGATACAGCATTACCCCGTGGCGGGCTTCGGCAAAGAAGAGCCAGCGTTCCAGGCCGATCCCGGCCAGGGCGGACAGCAGGGCCAGGTTGAGCCAGTGGACCGGGGCGCCGGTCAGTACCCAGGCCAGCAGCAGGATGGGCAAGGCAAAGCCCAGGGCAAAGACCCCCAGGCGGACGCGCTGGATAACCCGTCGGCCCGGGTCGAAACCGAATTCACGGGTAAGGAAGGTGCCGGCGGTATGGCCCGGGTCCAGAATCCGCACCGGGGCGCGGGTGAATCCGGTGGCGGTATTGATGGTGGGGCCCGTCACCTCGCGGATCCACAGGAAATAGATGCCTTTCATGATCGCCGCCAGCACCAGCAAGGCCAGGGCGATCCCTGCCAGCAGGGGACTGGCCCCCACAAACCAGCCGTGAATGGCTACCAGGGCCACGGCCCCCAGGGCCAGACCCAGGAGCAGGTAGTTGGCCGGAGTGAGGGCCGTGTGCCATTGGCGGATGGTCTTGAGGCTGGCGTAGATCATGCCGGTAGAGAAGACGGTCAGCCCCGCCAGCAGTACGGCGATGATGCCCATGATCCTGCCCACCTGACCCGGGTCACCGCCGGTGACCCGGGTCTCCCAGGCATACCACAGGGCAAAGGGATAGAAGGCCACGGCCAGCACCGCCTCCCGGGAGAGCCAGGAGGTGCGCACCCGCATGAAGGCACGCCAGGCATTACGGGGGTTGTGCAGGTGCAGGCTGGATGACATGAGCCCGATGGTGATCAGCACCAGGGCCACGGCCAGCTGCGTTTGGAGCTCACCCCCGGAGGCGTCCGGGTACCCGCCGGCCAGATGCAGCACGGCCACCAGCATGAACAGGCCATAGCCGGCGCCGGAAAGCACGGTGAAGAAGATCACGGAAAGGGCTGGGTGCATGGGGTGTCATCCTGTTGGTTGCTCTGGTTTGCTCCCGGATCGAAGGGCAACGTGCCGGCCGCCCCCTCATCCCCGGCCCTTCTCCCCGGAGGGGAGAAGGGCGTCTGGGTCTCCGCGCCTGCAGGGAAGCCCTTGAGCCCCTCTCCCGCTGGCGGGAGAGGGGTTGGGGTGAAGGCCGAGGTCCACATCAACGAACAATGGCCTGATTCACCCATTCCTTCACACTGCTGATCAGGCTCTTGCGCCGCACGTCCGCCGTGAGCACCGGCCGGGTGAGGCGCGGCGGCAGATAGGTGTTGGTGGGCTTGTAGCCCAGCTCGGGCATGAGTTTCTGCCCGGCCCGTTCCCGGGTCAGGCGGCTCACCTCGGAATCCGGGTCATCCAGGTCGCCGAAGAAGCGGGCGTGGGCCGGACAGGTGATCACACAGGCGGGCTGGCGATCCTCCGGGTCCAGGGTCTTGTCGTAGATGCGATCGATGCACAGGGTGCACTTTTTCATCACGCCATCCACCGGATCCAGTTCCCGGGCACCGTAGGGGCAGGCCCAGGCGCACAGGTTGCAACCCATGCACTTGTCCTGATCCACCAGGACGATGCCATCCTCCTTGCGCTTGTAGGAGGCTCCGGTGGGACACACGGTCACGCAATCCGCATCCTCGCAGTGCATGCAGGACATGGGCATGTTCACGGTCTTGTTGTTGGGGTAGTCGCCCACCTCGTAGTGACGGATGCGATTGAACCAGACACCACTGGGCTCGGCGCCATAGGCGGAGATGTCGGTCAGCGGACCGGTGGTGCCGGAGGTATTCCACTGTTTGCAGGCCACGGCACAGGCATGGCAGCCCACGCAGGTGTCCAGGTCGATTACCAGACCCAATCGCATTGAATCGCTCCTCAAGTCGTCTGCCTCGAAGGCATGTGCCCTCCGCTCCCCTCATCCCCGTCCCTTCTCCCCCGAGGGGAGAAGGGGGCGTTAGTTCTCACCCCTTGGGGGAGAAGGAAGTTTAGAGCCCTTCTCCCGCTCGCGGGAGAGGGGTTGGGGTGAGGGCCCGGTTCACCGCCGGTGCTTGCCCCGTGTCAGTACATCCCAGAGGCCGCGTTTCAGATTCACGCCACGGTGCGTTTGATAGCGTACAGCGCTGGGCGATACCGCCATGCCCGGCAGGGGTTTCACCGGATCGAATTGGGGCCAGGAACCCACCTCCCCCGGCTTGGCGGGGGTGATCTTCACGCGCAGGTCATACCAGGCCGCCTGGCCGGTGATGGGGTCAGAATTGGTGACATTGTCCAGTCCGTCCCCCTGCTGGGGCAGCAACTCGGAGATCAGGTGATTGAGCAGGAAGCCCTTGCGGGATTCATCTGCATCCGTTGACAGTCCCCAGGCGCCGGCCTGCTTGCCGATGGCATTCCAGGTCCAGACCGTGTCCGGCTCCACCGCTTCGATCAGTTTCACCTGGGCACGAATGCGGCCGTGGTGGGACTCCACCCAGACCCAGGCATCGTCCTCAATGCCCATGGACTGGGCCCGCCCACGATTCATGTACAGCCGATTGCCGGCACAGATCTGCCGCAGCCAGGCGTTCTGGGAATCCCAGGAGTGGTACATGAACATGGGGCGCTGGGTGATGGCATGGAAGGGATACGCATCGGTATCAATGCGGCCGTGTTCCAGCGGGGGATACCAGATAGGCAACGGATCAAAGAAGCGGGTGAGCCGCTCCTTGTGTTCCTCGCGAGCGGGGGTTGGCCCGTCATAGAGCCCCTGCCCTGCCAGCTTGAAGCGCTGCTGGGTCTCGGAGTACAACTCCAGCACGATGGGATCGGTGGATCCCACCCAGCCCGCATGCCGGGCCAGGGTCAGGTAGTCCTGGTTGCAGTAGCGGTAGTATTTCTGACTGTCTTCCAGGTGATGCACGAAGAAGCACTGATTCTCGGCATAGGCCTCCCATTGCCGGGGGTTGGGCTCGCCGCGAAGCCCCTGATCCCCGTTCTCACCTCGCCACCCCGCCAGGAAGCCGATACCCGGCTCCTTCTGGAAGTTGACGATGAAGTCCTGATAGGAGGCGTAACGGGGCTTGCCGTCTTCACCGGTGAACGCCGGGAATTTGAGCCGCCCGGCCAGATCCACCAGCACCTCCTGCCAGGGACGCACATCCCGATCCTTCTCCAGGATGGGCTGGCGGATGGAATCCGCCGCCGCGTGGGGTTCGGAGATGGGGCGGTCCAGCATGGAGATGGTGTCGTGCCGCTCCAGATAGGTGCAATCCGGCAGCACCAGATCGGCGAAGTTGACCGTCTCCGAGTGGAAGGCGTCGGATACCACCAGGAAGGGGATCTTGTATTCCCCGTCCTCGCCCTTCTCCCGCAGCATGTCCATCACCTGACGGGTGTTCATGCTGGAGTTCCAGGTCATGTTGGCCATGAACAGGATCAGCGTATCGATGGGGTACGGATCCCCCTTCACGGCATTGGTGATCACCATGTGCATCAGGCCATGGTTGGCCATGGGGGCATCCCAGGAATAGGCCTTGTCGATGCGCAAGGGATTGCCCTGCTTGTCGATCACCAGGTCCTCGGGGCCAGTGGGAAAACCCAGTGGCGGGCTCTTGAGGGGCGTGTTGGGAGCCATCTCCCGGGCAGGCTTGATGCCCGGGGGGATGTGTTTGGGATAAGGCGGCTTGGACAAATGCCCACCGGGGACATCGATGGTGCCCAGCAGGATCTGCAGCAGGTGGATGGCGCGGCAGGTCTGGAAGCCATTGGAGTGAGCCGAAATCCCGCGCATGGCGTGCATGGAGACCGGGCGCCCCACGAAGCGATCGTGGGTGCGACCGTAGGAATCGGTCCACTCGCATTCGATCTCGATGGTCTCCTTGAAGGCCACGTGGGCCATCTCCAGGGCCAGGCGTTCGATCTGCTCGGCGGGCACGCCACAACGCTCGGCCACGTTCTCCGGGGCGTACTGCATATCCAGATAGCGTTCGGCCAGCAGGGTCATGACCGTTTTCACCGGGCGGCCATCCGGGGCGGTGTATTCACCGAACAGGGCCGGCTGGATCTCCACCTGGGAGGCGTCGGTGACCGCATCGGTTTCCTGATCCCAGCACAGGGGCTTGCCCTGCTTGTCCCGCAGGATGAGGCCATGGCCCTTCTGCCCTGGAGTGTCCACCACCAGCCAGGGGGCGTTGGTGTAGCGCACCAGGAAGGTCTGGTCGATACAGTCGTTGCGCAGCAACACGTGGATCATGGCCAGTGCCAGCAGCCCATCGGTGCCCGGACGGATGGCGACCCACTCATCGGCCACGGCCTGATAGCCGGTGCGCACCGGGTTCACGGAGACGAACTTGGCGCCGTGGCGCTTGACCTGCTCGATGCCCATCTTGATGGGGTTGGAGGCATGATCTTCGGCCACCCCCCAGAGCATGAAGTACTTGGTGTGTTCCCAGTCCGGGTCGCCGAACTCCCAGAAGGCATGCCCCATGGTGTACAGCCCCGCCGAGGCCATGTTCACGGAGCAGAACCCGCCGTGGGCCGCCCAGTTGATGGTGCCAAACTGGGTGGCCCACAGACCGGTGAGGGCCTGCATCTGGTCGCGACCGGTGAAAAAGGCGAGTTTTTTCGGGTCGGTGGCGCGGATCTTCGCCAGACGCGTGGTGAGCAGATTCAGGGCGTCGTGCCAGGAGATGGGTTCGAACTCCCCCTCCCCCCGCTCCGTGCCGGGCTTGCGCATCAGGGGTTGTTGCAGCCGTGCCGGTGACTGCTGCTTCATGATGCCGGCATTACCCTTGGCGCAGAGCACCCCCTTGTTCACCGGGTGGTTGCGGTTGCCCTGGATATAGCGGACCTTGTTATCTTCGACGGTGACCTTGATACCGCAACGACAGGCACACATGTAGCACGTGGTGTACCGGGTGTCCTGTCGGGAATGGTCCTCAAACTTCGGCAGTGCCTTCATGCCCCGTCACCTGTCGTTATGATTATGAGGGTATGGTGATGATCCGCTCAGGGTTGTTTGTAGCAGAATCCCGACAGGAGAGTCTGCCGGTTGCGGGGCGTCAACTCAAAGGGAAGTTTTTGATTCGGGTATAAGCCACCCTCACCCCAACCCCTCTCCCGCCAGCGGGAGAGGGGCTCTTTGGGGAAACGGGGTCTGGCCCCTTTTCCCGGCATCGGGGAAGGGGTCTTCGGGTCGAGCGGGCCGGTCAGCCCTCCTTCTTGTCCGCTGCCGTTTGCCGCAGGCGGATGTTCAGTTCACGCAGCTGGGCCTCGCTGACTTCGGCGGGGGCCTGGGTGAGGGGGCAGGCAGCGGTCTGGGTCTTGGGGAAGGCCATCACGTCGCGGATGGACTGGGCGCCGGTCATGAGCATGACCAGGCGGTCCAGACCAAAGGCGATGCCGCCGTGGGGCGGGCAGCCATATTTGAGGGCATCCAGCAGGAAGCCGAACTTCTCCCGGGCCTCGGTCTCGCCAATCCCCAGCAGTTCGAACACCTTCTGCTGCATGGCCATGTTGTGAATACGCACCGAACCGCCACCCACTTCCGTGCCGTTGAGCACCAGATCGTAGGCCCGGGAGATCAGGTGGCCGGGATCGCCGGAAAGATCATCAGGGCTGTCCACCCGAGGCGCGGTGAAGGGATGGTGCAGCGCCACCCAGCGATTGTCCTTGTCGTCCATCTCGAACATGGGGAAGTCCACCACCCACAGGGGGCGCCAGCCGCGTTCCACCAAGTGGCGATCGTGACCCAGCTTCACCCGCAGGGCACCCAGGGCTTCATTCACCACCCGGGCCTTGTCGGCACCGAAGAAGACCAGATCACCGTCTTCAGCCTCGGTCCGGTTGAGGATCTCCACCACCACTTCGTCCGGCAGGAACTTGAGGATGGGCGACTGCAGGCCCTCGCGGCCCGCATTGACGTCGTTGACCTTGATATAGGCCAGCCCCTTGGCTCCGTAACGGCCCACAAACTGGGTGTAATCATCGATCTCCTTACGGGTGAGATCGCTGCCCTTGGGCAGACGCAGGGCCGCCACCCGACCATGGGGGTCCTTGGCCGGGCCGGAAAAGACCTTGAACTCCACCGGCGCCATCACGTCAGTGAGCTCGGTCAGCTCCAGAGGAATGCGCAGGTCCGGCTTGTCGGAGCCGAAGCGGTGCATGGCCTCGGCATAGGTCATGCGCTGAAAGGGGGTGTGCAGGGGGACTTCCAGTACCTGGGCGAAGAGCTCACGCACCATCTCTTCCATGAGGGTCATGATGCCCTCCTCGTCCATGAAGGAGGTCTCGATATCCAGCTGGGTGAATTCCGGTTGACGATCGGCCCGCAGGTCCTCGTCCCGGAAGCAGCGCACGATCTGATAGTAGCGATCCAGCCCGGACATCATCAGCAGCTGCTTGAACAGCTGCGGCGACTGGGGCAGTGCAAAGAAGCTGCCAGGATGGGTGCGGCTGGGCACCAGGTAGTCTCGCGCCCCTTCGGGCGTGGCCTTGGTGAGCATGGGGGTCTCGATGTCGAGGAAATCATGCTCTTCCAGGAAACGGCGCAGCACGCCGGTGATGCGGGCACGCATCTGCAAACGCATCTGCATGGTGGGGCGGCGCAGATCCACGTAGCGATAACGCAGACGGGTTTCCTCGCCCACATCGTCCTCGTCCAGCTGGAAGGGCGGGGTCTCGGAGGTGTTGAGCACGGTCAGCCCGGTGCCCAGCACCTCGATCGCACCAGTGCGCAGATCGGTGTTCACCGTGCCCTCGGGGCGCCGACGCACCCGGCCCGTCACCTTCAGCACATATTCGCTGCGGATGCGCTCAGCGGTGGCGAAGACATCGGCGCGGTCCGGATCGAACACCACCTGCACCAATCCTTCCCGGTCACGCAGATCCACGAAGATCACGCCCCCATGGTCCCGGCGGCGATTGACCCAGCCGCACAGTGTCACTTCCTGGTCGAGCAGGGACTCATCGACGATACCGCAGTAATGGGAGCGCATGGGGGATTCCTGAAGTGTCCTGAATGATTGAGGCTGTGGAAAACCGATAATGGTACGGTCTTGCCAATTGGAGTGGCAAGTCTGGAGGGGTGGTTGGTCGGAAGGGCGCGCAGGAAAGGCCTCTGCCGAGGCTGTGGATACCTCCGCGCCAGGCCGAATGCCCGGGATCGCGGAGAATCCACCAGGGCCGTTCGCGAACGGCCCGTACGGGGGAGGTTCGCGGCTTTATTTCGCGCCCGGCTCGCCCTTGTTGAGCGGTGGATGCCGGGGCACCACCACCCCCAGGGACATGACGAACTTGAGGCCATCTTCCACCGTCATGTCGAGCACAACCACCTCATCACGGGGCACCAGAATGATGAAACCCGAGGTGGGGTTCGGGGTGGTGGGGACGAACACGCTGACCACATCCTTGTCGGTGCGTGCCTGTACCTCGCCCACGCCCGCGCCCGTTTGAAACCCCAGGGTCCAGATGCCCTTGCGGGGGTACTCCACCAGCAGGACCTTGCGGAAGGATTCGCCCCCCGCCCCCAACAGGGTTTCCATCACCTGCTTGATGGCCGAATAGATGGTGTTCACCAGGGGAATACGGGCCAGGATGGCCTCCCATAACTCCACCAGCTTGCGACCCAGCAGGTTGGCGACCACCAAGCCGGTGGCGAACACGATCACCAGGGCCATGACCACCCCGAAACCCGGGATGGTAAAGCCAAGCAGCGTCTCCGGCCGCCACCCCGGCGGCAGCAGCAGCAGGGTGCGGTCCATCATGTCGAGGATGAACTTGATGATGGCCGCGGTGGCCACCAGGGGTACCCAGACCAGCAGGCCCGCGATCAGATAGCGTCGCAGGCTTTGCACGGGTCCGCTGTGTTTATCCGACAAGGTTACCCCCCGGAGCTGGCGGCAGCGGGGCAGGCGCTGCATGCTTCGGATTTGGAGCCGCTGTCTGCGGCACATGGCGCGGCCTTGTCGCCCTCCTTGAGATTGCGTTTGTTGTCCTTTTTGAAGTCGGTTTCATACCAGCCGCTACCCCCCAGACGAAAGGCGCTGGCAGACACCAGCTTGCGCAACTGGGGGGTGTTGCAGGCGGGGCAGTCCACCAGCGGGGCATCGGCAATCTTCTGCATGGCCTCCATGCGGTGGCCACAGGCATTGCATTCGTATTCGTAGATGGGCATGGTCGGGTCTCCGTATGGGGCGGTCTGATCGTGCGCGAATTATACTGCCTTGGGGGGCGCAATGGCGCGTCTTTTGGGTTATGGGGGCAATGAGGAATTTTGCAAGCCCCAAGAGGAGACGGAAATGACCGAGAAGATCCTGATCATGCTGCTCAACACCCGCCTGGATGCACCGGGCACCCTGGGCGCACCCTTCTTCCAGGCCACCGTGGCCGCAGCCATGGACCTGGAAGTGGAGATCTACTTCGCCGCCGAAACCACGCAACTGCTCAAGCGGGGCGTGGCGGAAACCCTCTTCCCCGGAGAGGCCCGGAAAAAGTCCGTGTACGACTTCATGAAGGATGCCCATGAGGCGGGCGTGAAGTTCTATGCCTGCGCCGGCGCCATGGGGGAACACGGTCTGGATGATACCAACGCCATCCCGGAACTGGACGGCAAGCGCGGCGGCGGGGCCTTCATCGGCGAGGTAGCGGAGGATGGGGTGGTGACGCTGACGTACTGAATCCTACTCCGGTCGAAACACTTCCAGCGCCAGGCCATCAACATGGCCAACGTATCGCGAGTCCCCCGCATCATGACGAGCCCCTCCCCTGCCCCATCACCCAACGAACGCACCATCCTCATCACTGGCTGCTCCTCAGGGATTGGCCACTGCGCTGCTCATGCGCTGGCGCACCGGGGTTACCGGGTGTTTGCCACGGCGCGACGTGAGGAAGATGTGGCGTGGCTGCGCGAGGAAGGGCTGGAGGCGCTACCCCTTGATCTGGCCGATTCCACTTCCATCCAGATGGCAGTGGACACGGTGCTGGAAGCCACCGGTGGGCGGCTGGATGCCCTGTTCAATAACGGGGCCTACGGGCAGCCCGGGGCGGTGGAGGATCTCACCCGGGACGTGCTGCGCCAACAACTGGAGACCAATCTGCTGGGGTGGCTGGAACTGACCAATCTCGTGATCCCTGTGATGCGTGAACAGGGGGCAGGTCGCATCGTACAGAACAGCTCGGTCCTGGGCCTGGTGGCCCTGCCCTTTCGCGGCGCCTATAACTGCTCCAAGTTTGCCCTGGAGGGCCTCACCGATACCCTGCGCCTGGAACTGCACGGCAGCGGCGTGCAGGTGAGCCTGATCGAGCCGGGGCCCATCAGCAGCCGTTTTCGGGCCAATGCCCATGCGGCCCTGGCGGCCCACATCGATCGGGAGAACAGTGTGTTTCGGGAGCAGTATGCGGCTGCGGAGCAGCGCCTGACCAAGGCGGGACCGGCGGCACCCTTCACCTTGCCGTCGGAAGCGGTGGTGAGGGAGCTGATCCATGCCTTGGAGAGCCCCAGGCCGCGGGCGCGGTATTACGTGACGGTGCCCACCTATTTGTTCGGCACGCTTCGGCGGGTGTTGCCCACGCGGGGGCTGGATTGGGTGTTGAGGGGGGTGTCGCGAGGGGAGAACCGGTAGGACGAACCCCTCTCCCCAGCGGGGAGAGGGGGTTCAAGGGATCAGGTGCGTGCCACTCTCCCGTTCAGGTAGCTGTAATACAGCACCGGGATCACCAGCAGGGTGAGCACGGTGGACACCAGGATGCCGAAGATCAGGGAGATGGCCAGGCCATTGAAGATCGGATCATCCAGGATGAAACCGGCCCCGATCATGGCGGCCAGCCCCGTCAGTACAATGGGTTTGGCGCGCACGGCACCAGCCCGGATCACCGCATCCTCCAGGGCCATGCCACGCTCCACCTGATGGTTGATGAAATCCACCAGCAGGATGGAGTTGCGCACGATGATCCCTGCCAGGGCGATCATGCCGATCATGGAGGTGGCCGTGAACTTGGCATCCATCACCAGGCCATCCAGCAAGGCATGGCCAGGCATGACGCCGATCACCGTCATCGGGATGGGGGCCATGATGATCAGGGGCACCACGTAGGAGCGGAACTGCGCCACCACCAGCAGATAGATCAGCACCAGGCCCACGGAATAGGCCAGCCCCATGTCACGGAAGGTCTCATAGGTGACCTGCCACTCTCCGTCCCACTTGATGCTGTACTGGTATGGATCGTCCGGTTGCTGGATGAAGAACTGCTCCAGCGGCTCATCATGGGCCAGGGGCTTGTCGCCCAACTGGAACACCAGATCGAACATGCCGTACAGCGGGCTGTCCAGGCGCCCCGCCATATCGGCGGTGACAAACACCACCGGTAACAAATCCTTGTGGTGAATGGAGCGCTCGCGCGTGGTCTCCACCACGTTCACCAGTTCCGACAGGGGCACCAGCCCACCGTCCATGGAGCGTACCCGCAGGCCCAGGACCGTCTCCAGACCGGCCTTGTCGGCCGTATCGAATTCCAGACGGATGGGTACGGCATATTTCACGTTGGCTCCGAAGAGGAAGCTGACATCCTCGCCGGCCAGCACCATGTCCACCGCCTGGGCGATGGCCGTTTGCGAGACCCCCATCAGGGCGGCCTTCTCGCGATCCACCTCCAGGATCAGACGCGGGCCGGGATACTCAACCGAGTCATCCACGTCCACCACGCCCGGCGTGTCTTCAAACATCTGTCTGAGCTCGCCGGCCAGGGCCATCTGTCCCGCGTAGTCCGGCCCATAGATCTCCGCCACGATAGGCGCCCGCACGGGGGGGCCGGGAGGCACCTCCACCACCTGAACCCTGGCCCCGTAACGATCGGCAATCTCCCGCAGCGGTTCGCGCACATCCCGGGCGATCTCATGGCTCTTGCGGCTGCGCTCCTTCTGCTGTGCCAGGTTCACCTGCAGATCCCCCAGGTGAGCCCCCTCACGCAGGTAATACTGGCGAACCAGACCATTGAAATTGATGGGGGAAGCGGTGCCGGCATACACCTGATAGTCGTGCACCTCAGGGACGGTGGACAGGTAATCCCCCATCTCGTGAAGCACCCGGGAGGTGCGTTCCAGGCTGGTCCCCTCCGGCATTTCCAGCACCACCTGGAACTCGGACTTGTCATCAAAGGGCAGCATCTTGAGGACCACGGCCTGCACATACACCAGTGACACCGAGGCCAGGATCAGCAGCACCATGCCCCCATAAAGTCCCCAGCGCCGGTAGCGGGCGCCGCTCCCCCGCAGGAAGAACCCCAGGAGCGTCTCCGACACACGCATCAGCCCGGCGCTTGCCTCTTCACCACCGCCCTGCCCATGCCCGCCTTCAGCTGGCGGCCGGGACTCGGCATGGCGGCGAAGCAGCTTGTAGGTCATCCAGGGTGTCACGACATAGGCCACCGCCAGAGAGATGAGCATCCCCATGCTGGCGTTGATGGGGATGGGGCTCATATAGGGCCCCATCAGGCCCGTCACGAAGGCCATGGGTAGCAATGCGGCAATCACCGCAAAGGTGGCCAGGATGGTGGGGGCACCCACCTCGTCCACCGCCAGGGGAATGGCCTCCAGCAGCTTCTTCCTGCCCATCTGCATGTGTCGGTGGATGTTCTCCACCACCACGATGGCATCGTCCACCAGGATGCCGATGGAAAAGATCAGGGCAAACAGAGAGACCCGATTCAGCGTGAAGCCATAGGCCCAGGAGGCGAACAAGGTCACCGCCAGGGTGATCACCACGGCGGTCCCCACGATGATGGCTTCGCGCCAGCCCAGGGCCAGCCACACCAGCAGCACCACCGAAGCGGTGGCCAGGATCAGCTTCTTGATCAGGGTGCGGGCCTTGTCGTCGGCCGTCTTGCCGTAATTGCGGGTCACGGTCACCTGCACATCATCGGGAATATGGGTGCCCCGCAACTGATCCATGCGCGTCATGAGTTGATCGGCGATGTCCACCGCATTGGTGCCCGGCTGCTTGGCAACGGCAATGGTCACCGCCGGCTCGCTATGCCCCGGCAGGGCCCCCGCCTCTGAACCCGCACCCCAGCCAAAGCTCACGTATTGATGCGGAGATGCCGGGCCCTGGCGCACCTGTGCCACATCGGAGAGATATACCGGGGCGCCTTCATGCACGCCCACCACCAGGGACGCCACCTGTGCCTCGGAAGACAGGAAAGTACCGGCCTGGACCGGGATTTCCTGGTTGTCCCGCACCAGGGCACCAGCGTCCCGAGAGACATTGCCCGCCTGAAGGGCCTGACGCAGATCGTCCAGACTGAGACCGAAACCGGCCACCCGCTGCGGATCGAGCGTGACCTGGACCACATGATCCGGGCCACCGATGGTGTAGATATCCCGAGTGCCCGCCACCCGCTTGAGCTCCGTTTCCACTGTGTGAGCCACCCGTTGCAGGTCATGGGCGCTGCGCTGACGATCCTCGGTCCACAGGGTGAAGGCGACGATGGGCACATCATCGATCCCCTTGGGCTTGATGATGGGCTGCCCGACCCCGAGCCTCTGAGGCAACCAGTCCTGATTGGAAAAGATCTGGTTGTACAAGCGCACAATGGCATCGGTCCGCCCTTCACCCACCTGGTACTGCACGGTCAGTACCGACATGCCAGGCCGCGAGGTGGAATACACATGCTCCAGGCCCTCAATCTCGGAGAGCACCTGTTGCGCCGGGATGCTGACCAGTTGCTCCACCTCCTCCACCGAGGCCCCGGGGAAGGGGATGAAGACATTGGCAAAGGTCACATCGATCTGCGGCTCTTCCTCCCGTGGCGTGACCAGAACGGCAAACAGCCCCAGCAACAGACCCACAATGGCCAGCAGCGGCGTGATCTGAGAGGTGAGAAAGGTCCTGGCGATGCGTCCAGAGATGCCCATGGCGCCGTCCTTGTCCGCGTCACTCATCGGGCCGCCTCCCGCTGTGCCTTGAGGGTGATGCCGGCACGTACCGGATCCACGGCCACCCGTTCACCGGCCTCGAGACCCGCCAGCACCTGCACATGATCCTGATTGGCGGCGCGACCGGTGCGCACCTGGCGCAAGCGGATCCGGCCATCCTCGTCCACCACATACACGGCAGAGACCTCTCCCCGCTGCATCACGGCCTCCGTCGGCACCAGCAGACGCTTCTGTTCGCCCACCGCAAACGCCACCTTGACGAACATTCCAGGGAACAGACCCGGCGTGCCATCGGGCAACTGAACCCGCACGCGGAAGCTGGCGCTGACCGGATCGGCGTAGGGGAACAGCGTCAGGCCCTCCGCACTCACTGGCATGGCGCCGTTGAGCATGACGCGCGCCTGCTGATGCTCTCGCACCGCCTGGATATGACGCTGTGGTACCTGGGTAACCACCCGCAGATGCTCCAGGGAGATCCCCGAGACCAGTGGCTGACCTGGACTGACGCTCTCCCCCGTCTCCACATGGCGTTCAGTCAGGATGCCTGCGTAAGGTGCCACCACCCGGGTATGATCCAGTTCCTCACGAGCCCCTTCTACCGCGGCCTGGGCGGATTCCAGACGAGCCCGCGCCGACCGCAACGCCGCCGTGGCCCGGTCCATCTCGGAGCGGGAGACCAATTGCCGCTCAAAGATGTCCTCGATGCGTTCATAGTCACTGCGGGCCTCGTTATAACGTGCCCGGGCCTCCCGCAGACCGGCTTCCGCCTGCTCCAACCGGGAGCGTTGCTCAGTGTCCCTCAGCCGCAGGATCAGATCCCCCTCCTCCACGAAGTCGTCCACGTCGAAGAAGACCTCAACCACCCGCCCGCTGGTCTGGGCCGACACGGTGGCCTGCTGCACCGCCTCGATGCGACCATCGAGCACCTGCTCCATGGGCAGCGTATGCATGCGAACCTGGGTGGTCTCCAGATCCTGAGCTGCCAGGGGCGCAGCCAGGCAGAGGGCGGTGGCGGCCAGCAGCCAGCGAAGTCCTGGGTTGATCATGGGCAAAACTCCCTGCTTGGACACCCGAGGGCGCCACTTCAATATTAGATGTCGCTAATTTATCACAGATTGATCAATTTCAACCCCCCCCCACCCTCACCCCAACCCCGCAATCCGCTCGTAGGGGCGCTTCGAGAAGCGCCCGGCCGGGGTGTCCGATGCCTCCGCACCCCTCCGACAGGCCAGCGACCCGGGACGCTCCGCGCGGGCCGTTCGCGAACGGCCCCTACAGGTGCACGCGAATGGCCCCCAAAATTCATGGGTGATCCCCCCCTGGCCCGAAGGGGTCTACCCGAACCATATCCCCCTGACCCGGAGGGTCTACCCACCCCCGATTGATGTAAAATCCCCACCCAAGCCCCCAACAAACACGATCATCCGGAACCCCTACATGCGTGTATCCCAATTCCCCCTGGCAACCCTCAAGGAAACCCCGGCCGACGCCGAGGTGATCAGCCACCAGTTGATGCTGCGGGCCGGCTACATCCGCCGCCTGGCATCGGGGCTGTACACCTGGATGCCCCTGGGACTGAGGGTATTGCGACGGGTGGAAGCCATCGTCCGCGAGGAAATGGATCGCGCAGGCGCCCTGGAAGTCCTGATGCCGGCCGTGCAACCGGCGGAACTGTGGCAGGAATCCGGCCGCTGGGACCAGTACGGACCCGAACTGCTGCGCCTGAAGGACCGCCACGACCGCGAGTTCTGCTTCGGCCCCACCCATGAAGAAGTGATCACCGACCTGGTGCGCCGCGAGATCAACAGCTACCGCCAATTGCCCGTCAACTTCTACCAGATCCAGACCAAGTTCCGGGATGAAATCCGCCCCCGCTTCGGGATCATGCGCGCCCGGGAATTCCTCATGAAGGACGCCTACTCCTTCCACGCCAGCCCGCAGAGCCTGCACGAAACCTACCAGGCCATGTACGCGGCCTACACCCGCATCTTTCAGCGGTGCGGCCTGGATTTTCGGGCCGTGCAGGCGGATACCGGTTCCATTGGCGGCCACCACTCCCACGAATTTCACGTGCTGGCCGATTCCGGCGAAGATGCCATCGCCTTCTCGGATGCCAGCGACTATGCCGCCAATGTGGAACTGGCCGAGGCACCGGCCCTGAACAGCGAGCGCCCGGCCCCTACCGAAGGCATGCGCATCGCGGACACCCCCAACGTCCGCACCATCCAGGACCTGGTGGAGGGCTTCGATGTGCCGGTGGAGAAGACCATCAAGACCCTGGTGGTGGCAGCCTCCGAGGAAAACGCCACCCAACTGGTGGCCCTGCTGGTACGTGGCGACCACGAACTCAATACCCTGAAAGCAGAAAAACTGCCCCAGGTGGCCAGCCCCCTGCGCATGGCCAGCGAGGTGGAGATCCGCGCTGCCATCAGCGCGGGGCCCGGCTCACTGGGGCCGGTCAACCTGCCCATTCCCTGCATCGTTGACCGTTCCGTGGCCACAATGAGCGATTTCGCCGCCGGCGCGAATCAGGACGGTAAACACCTGTTCGGCATCAACTGGGACCGGGACACCCCGCTGCCCCAGGTGGCTGATCTGCGCAATGTACTGGAGGGGGACGCCAGCCCCGACGGCCAGGGCACACTGGTCATCCGTCGTGGCATCGAAGTGGGTCACATCTTCCAACTGGGAGACAAATACAGCCGCGCTCTGGATGCCACCGTGCTCGACGAGCAGGGCCATAACCAGATGATTTCCATGGGCTGCTATGGCATCGGCGTCTCCCGGGTGGTGGCGGCGGCCATCGAACAGAACCACGATGCCCGCGGCATCCTCTGGCCCCAGGCCCTGGCCCCCTTCCAGGTCGCCCTGTGCCCCATCAACGCCCACAAGTCCCAGCGGCTTCGGGACGCGGTGGAAGGGCTGTACCGGGAACTGACCGAAGCGGGCATGGAGGTGCTGTTCGACGATCGAGGCGCCCGCCCCGGGGTCATGTTCGCCGACATGGAACTGATCGGCATTCCCCATCGGGTGGTACTTGGGGAAAAGGGCCTGGATGCGGGTGAGGCAGAGTACAAGGGTCGACGGGACGCGGAGGCGACCCTGGTGCCCCTGGAAGGGCTGGTCACATTCCTGAAGGAGCGGATGCAGGCCGCGTAAGCCCTCGGCGATTCCCTGAACGCCACCACCTTCGGGCGCCCCCCCGGCGGCCCGGAGGTCTTCAGATGCCCAGGTAGGCCGCCCTCACCTGCTCGTTCTCGAGCAGGTCCTCACCACGCCCTTCCAGCACCACCCTACCCGCCTCCAGCACATAACCGCGATGAGAGGCAGCCAGGGCCTGGGAGGCGTTCTGCTCAACCAGAAAGATGGTGATGCCCTCCTGGTTGAGTTCGCGAATGATGTCGAAGATCTCCTCCACCACCAACGGCGCCAACCCCATGCTGGGCTCGTCCAGGAGCAGCAACCGGGGCCGGGCCATGAGCGCGCGCCCCATCACCAGCATCTGCTGCTGACCGCCGGAGAGCATGCCGGCCAGTTGGCGCTGCTTCTGCCGCAGGATGGGAAAACGCCCATACACCCGCTCCAGATCCTGCTCCACCTCCTGACCCCGCCCGCGCGTGTAGGCCCCCATGAGCAGGTTGTCGTGCACCGTCATGTCACGAAAGACCTGCCGCCCCTCCGGCACCTGGATAATCCCCTGCGCCACACGACGGTGGGACGGCCAGCGGCGCAGATCCTCTCCCTCATAGGTCACACGTCCGGCATCCACCGGCTGCAGCCCGGAGAGGGCCATCAATAACGTGCTCTTGCCAGCGCCGTTGGCACCCACCAGAGAGACGATCTCGCCGCGCCGGATGGTCAGATCCACCTCATGCAGTACCTGGATGCGCCCATAGGATGACACCAGCCCCTGGATGGTCAGCATCTCGTGACGATCCGGCGGCACCTCCATGCGCGTGGGGTGACTGATCCCCAGCCCGCCCACGTGCTCCGGCGCCAGGTTGATGATGCGATGGCGCAGGTCACGGAACTCCTCCCGCACCCGCTCGCCGAACAGGGGATCATTGTACTGGTCCCGGGCCTCGGCGATGGCCGTCCAGTCCGCCTCGGTCAGCACCTTGAGGGCCTGTGGAATGAGGATCTGCTCTTCCAGGAGGATGTGCCGGCGCAGGGTCTGATTGAAGCGATCCAGGGCCGTGCATAGTTCCTCCCCCCCCTCGGGCCAGTGCTCCACGCAGCGGTGCAGCAGCACGCGCAGGTGCTGCAGGGCATCATGGGCCGTCAGATAGTCGGCTTCCAGTTCGTCCAGTTCCTCGAAGGTACCTCCCGCGCGGGCCCGCAGACGCTCAAACAGCAGAATCTCGTTGGGGCGACTCTGCACCCGCTCGGAGTAATGCTCGAAATAGTCCAGGATGGCATTGATCAGCACCTCGTCCGGCTCGGAGCCCTGCTGATCCATATCCTTTTGCAAGCGATCCAGCAGCAGGATGATGCGCCACAGGTTCAGGTGTTCCTCGGAAATCGTGCCCGTGGCACGCTGACTGGCAGCGCCTTTGTGCGGTTGGTTCATGGCTTTCAGCCCCCCAGGTAGGCAGCAATCACGTCGGGATTGTGGCGTACTTCCTCCGGCGTGCCCTCCGCCAGTTTGCGTCCGTAATCCAGTACCAGCACCTGGTGGGAGATGGCCATGACCAGCTTCATGTCGTGCTCCACCAGCACCACCGTCACACCCTGATCGGCGATGCGCACAACCAGCCGCTCCAGGGCGGCTGTCTCGGCGCTGTTCAGGCCCGCCGCCGGCTCGTCCAGCAACAGGATACCCGGTTCCGTGGCCAGGGCCCGGGCGATCTCCAGGCGCTTGAGGGCACCATAGGGCATGGCCGAGGCCTCGGCCTCCAGGTAGGCCTCGCAGCCCACAAAGCGCAGCAACTCCCGCGCCTTCTCCCGACAGGCCTGTTCACTGCGCCGCAAGGAAGGCCAGCGCAACAGGGCCGCAAGAAAATTTCGCTTGAGATGAAGATGCCGGCCCAGCATGACATTCTCCACCGCTGACATGTTCATGCAGACCTGCAGATTCTGGAAGGTACGGGACATGCCGCGCCGGGCCAGACGCTCGGGCGCCATACCCTGTATGGGTTGCCCATCCAGAAGCACTTCCCCCCGGTCCGGCTGGTACAACCCGGTGATCAGGTTGAACAGGGTGGTCTTGCCTGCCCCATTGGGACCGATCACGGCATGGATGGCCCCGGCACGGATGTGGAAGGTCAGATCCTCCACCGCGTGCACGCCACCAAAGGCCTTGCTCAGGGACAGGACCGCCAGATCGGCACCGGCACGTCTCCCCTTTTCCTCGTCAGGTTCCACAGGGTCGTTCTGTGACGGGACCGCATGCATCGATTCAGTCCTCCTGTCCCGACGACCGGACACGACGCGGCCAGCTGCGTTGCAGCAGACCACTGAGGGTTGGCAGCAAGCCCCTGGGCATGAAGATCATGGTGAGCATCAGGATCAGCCCGAACATCATCATCTCGTACTCGTGAAAGTCCGTGAGCAACTGGGGCAGCAGCAACAGCAAGACAGCCCCGATGATCACCCCGTAGGTGGACCCCATGCCCCCCAGAACCACGATGGTGATGAGTTCGATGGAGTGTTCAAACGTGGCCAGCTGGGGCGTGATGAAACCGGTGTAGTGGGCAAAGAAACTGCCCATGAGGCTGGCATACACTGCCGAGATGACAAAGATCAGCAGCTTGTAATGGCTGGTATCGATCCCTACCACCCGGGCCGCCACTTCGGAGCCGCGTACCGCCCTGAGAGCGCGACCAATGGGCGAATCAACCAGGTTCTGGGCGATCCACACCGCCAGCAATAACAGCACGCCGGCCAGGGCATACCAGGCCAGGGCGCCGGACACCGTCATTCCCAGCACCGGGTACTCATCAAAGATGCTCAACTCAAAGCCCATGACGGAGAAAGGGGCCACCGGAATGCCATCGGGCCCGCCGGTGAGCCAGCCCTCGTTGTTGATGACGATGGCGATGATGATGCCCAGGCCCAGGGTAGCCATGGACAGGTAATGCCCCTTCAGCCTCAGGATGGGACGACCCACCAGCCAGGCCAGGGTGGCCACCAGCAGGGCGGCGCACAGCAATGCGGGCACCGGCGCCCAGCCATAGGTGCCAGTGAGGATGGCACTGCCGTAGGCCCCCAGGGCAAAGAACGCCGCATGCCCCAGGCTCACCTGACCCGCGTACCCCACCAGCAGGTTGAGCCCCACGACCGTCGCGGCGATCAGGGCCACCTGGGTGGCAATATCCAGATAAAACTCATCGTTCAGGACGATGGGCACCAGCAGCAGCACGATGGCCAGTACCGGCAGGCCCGGTATCTTCGAAGGGACGGACAAACGCATCACACCCGCTCCGCCACGCGACTGCCAAACAGGCCACGGGGCATGAACAGCAGGATCACCAGGATCAGCAGAAAGGCCACCGCGTCCTTGTAATCGGAGGAGATGTAGCCCGCCGTCATGGCCTCGGCGATACCCAGCAGCAGGCCGCCCACCACGGCACCCACGCCGCTGCCCAGACCGCCGATGGCAGCCGCCACAAAGCCCTTGAGGCCCAGCATGATGCCGATGTCATAGGAGGTGAGGGTGATGGGCGATGCCACCGCACCGGCCACGGCACCGAGAATGGCCGCCAAGGTGAAGGCCAGCATGACCACGAACTGAATGCGCACCCCCATGAGACGCGCGGCCTGCCGGTTCATGCTGGTGGCGAGAATGGCCTTGCCCACCAGGGTGCGGGTGAAGAACAGGGCCAGGGCCAGCACCAGCAACGTGGTCACGCCCAGGATCCACAGGCTCTGGGTGTACATGACCGCCCCCATGACCTCAATGGATTCTTGTTCACTAAAGGACGGCAGGGCATGGTATTCCTTGCCCCAGATCACCTGGGCAAGGCCCCTCAGGAAGATGGAGGCGCCGATGGTGATGATGATCAGGGTGACCACATCCGCCTGACGCGCGGGGGCGATGGCGAGTTGGTGCAGCAGCGCCCCCAGTACCGCCGCCAACAGGATGGCCAGACCAATGGCCAGGGGCATGGGCACCCCCATGCCCAGCAGCGACAGGGTGGCCATGCCGCCGATCATGATGAATTCACCCTGAGCGAAGTTGATCACGTGGCTGGCGTTGTAGACCAGGGTGAATCCGAGGGCCACCAGGGCATAGATGGCCCCGGTGGTGACGCCGGAGAACAGGTACTGGAGAAACTCGGCAAACATGCGGGACTCGAGGCAGACTAGGGATGGGTCATCGAACAGACCCCGTGTGGAGACTGACCGGGCGCCATGCAAATGACGGATAGGGATCTCAGTGAATCAATACCCAGCCACCGTCGCGAACCTCCAACAAACGGAAGGACTCCGGCTCAAGGCCGTTATGATCCTCTGGTGCCATACTGAAGACTCCGGTCACCCCCACAAAGCCCTGGATGGATTCCAGCGCCTCACGAATGGCCTTGGGATCGGTGCTGCCCGCCTGTTCAATGGCATGCACCGCCAGGTGCAGGGCGTCGTAGGCATAACCGCCAAAGGTGGATACAGAGGTGTTCCAGCGTGCCTCGTAGGCCTGCTTGTAACCCTGAACCACCGGTTTCTGCGGGTCCTCATCCGGGAGAGCATCGGGCACGAGCAGCGCCGAGGCGGGCAGGCGCACGCCTTCGGCAGCTGATCCCGCCAGATCCAGGAAGCGGTCGGAGGCGACGCCGTGGGACTGATACAGGGGCAGATCAATATCCAGGTGGGCATAATTGCGGGTGACGATGGCCGGCCCCTGCCCGAAACCGAAATTGAACACCGCCTCGACCCCCTCCGTTGTGCGGATACGGGTCAACTGGGACGTCATGTCCGTGTCCTGGGGGCCATAGGTCTGGTCTGCCACCACCTCGATGCCGAATTGTTCGGCCACTTCCAGGGTCTGCTCCCGACCGGAGCGACCGAACCCATCGGTACCGGAGATCAGTCCGATGCGGGTGATACCGCGATCCTGCATATCGGCCAGGACACGCTCCGCCGCCATGCGATCCGACTGGGGTGTCTTGAACACCCAGGGGTTCACCGGTTCAACGATGGTGAGGGCACCGGCCATGGAGATCATCGGCGTGCGGGCCCGTTGGGCCAGCGGCACGGCAGCCAGGGTGGTTCCGGTAGTACTCCCGCCAATGAGCACGTCCACCCGATCGCGGCGCAGCAACCGGTTGGCGAAGTTGCGGGCCTCGGAGGCGCTGCCACCATCATCATAGTGGACCAGATGCAAGGGGCGGCCCAGCACCCCACCCTGTTCGTTGATGCGCTCCACGTACATCTCCAGGGTCTTGAGCTCCGGGTCACCCAGGAAGGACGCCGGACCGGTAGCGGAGACGAAGGCGCCGATGCGTATGGGCTCATCGGAGGCCGGGGCAGGCCCGGCAAGGGCCAGGGCAAGGAGGGTCGTGACAGCGGCAAGACCGCGCAGCAGGCTCTTCTTGTTCACCGGGTACTCCCGTCTGTGGGGGTGGACAGATGGAAAAACCCGCTAATAAAACCACAAACCCATCATGGGTGGCTAGGGGCGCCACCGGATTACCCCGCTCTCAGGCTGGACATGAGGGTTTCAATGGCCCGATCAAAGACGGGCACATCCTCGATGATCCGCGCCCGGCCAGCCCTGAACTCCGCCGCCAGGGCATGGGAGGTCATCTCTCGAACCTTCAGGCCCTGACGATTGACGAAAAAGTACTTGCCACTGATGAGACTTTTCCAGGACAGCTTGATCCGCTCGGGCTGATTCTCCGCATCCAGCAGTTCCAGCCAGGTGCCCTCGGCCAGTTCCCGGGCGGTCATCAGATGCAGATCCTCCACGGCATCGTCCCCATTCGCTTCTTCCTCCGGCCACGCCGGCGTGGCCTGACCAGGCACGCTGAAGCGACCCTCGGAGATCAGCTGATTGATTTCCGCCACTTTGCGGGCCATGAAGGAACGACCATCGTGGATATCCTCAGGAATGCCTTCCGGCGGGGCCTCACGAGCCGATGGCTGAAGAAGGGGATCCGGCCCGCCCCCCCCATGAGCGGGTACCGGGTTCACGGCCTGCGCCTGGGCAGCGGGAGCCGCTGAGGCCTTCACCTCCTCCGGGTCCATCGGCTCGTCCGGATCCAGCCCCTCGATCGGGGCCAGTGCAGCGGCATCCTCGGAGGGGAGGGGCTTTTTCACCATCCGGGTGTGCTCTTGTGCCAACAGGGCCATGACCTGCTGCTGCTCTTCTGGTGGCCGCGCCATACGGGTCATGCCATCCTGGAGTGCCTTGAGCAACGAGGGCAGCAGGCCCATGAGTTGCTCCCGTTCATCCTGACGTTGCTTGGGAATAAGGCTCCATACCAGCAGCGAGGCCACGTTCAAGGCCTTTTGCCATAATTGACTGTGCTGACCATTCTTCAGATAGATCAACACCAGCAATTCCTTCCATGTGTGGCGCAGCAGATGATCAACGGGTTCCGGCAGGTCACGCCCATCGATCACCCGCTCAATGGCCTCGTCGGCCACCCCCCGGGCCAGCAGCAGATTCTCGCGGCCCTGAGTGGCCAGGGCCGCCTGTTCCTCCCGCTGGGCGGCTCGTTCGGCCTGCTGGGCACAGAAGGTCTGCAGATCCTCAAGGACCGATTCGAAGATGCCCACATCATCCTCGAAGTCGTTCAGCAAACGCTCCACCAGGGACTCGATCTTGACCTTCAGCCCTTCCTCTTCATCGGCAGCCTCGGACCACCCCACGCCCACCCGGGATAATTCCGTCAGCAGGCGACGGGCCGGATGGCGCTTGCGACTGAAGAAGCTCTTGTCCAGCAGCGCCACCTTGAGCACGGGGATCTGCAAGCGACCAATGAGTTCCTTGATGGGGGCAGGCAACGCAGCGTCGTCGAAGATGAATTCGAACAGCATGGCCACAATATCAATGGCCGATTCGTCCATGCCGTTCAGGGCGACTGTCTGATCCCCCCCCGTGTTCAGCGCACCAACCACGGCGCCCTTGAGTTCCGCGGCCCCGCCTGTGGCAACGCCCATATGCCCCTGGGAGGGCAGCGAGGAAAGCGCGGCGATCACCGACCCCATGTCGGCCGTGACCGTTCCGGCATGCCCGTCAACCGCACCGCCCGAGCCAGAAGACCCGCCTGGCGCACCCGGCCCCATCATCCCGGGCCGACCACGCGGTTGGGCAGCAGCCCCCTGGCCTCGACGCCCCACCCAGTGTCGCAGCAGCGCCACCAGATCACCCTCGTCGTCATCGCCATCGGCCTCTTGCGCCCCCGCCCCGTCCGCATCATCAGCCGTGGAGCCACCCAAGGCCCCTCCACGGGGCTCCGGGCCACCCCCCCCTCCCCGACTCTCATGGCGCAGGTCCGGGAGGATGCGCATCTCCACCAGATAACGGTTGATCTCGTGATACAGCGGGCCCAGGCGGGTGACCACGAATTGGTCAAAGAGCTTGAAAATGATCAGACGGATGCGGATATCCACGTCCAGCACCTGCATGGCATCCCGAAACCCTCGGCAGAACGCAATGGGGTCTACCGGGTTGTCCTCCTCATTCAAGCGGGATTGCTCCATCACTGCGGCCAGACGACGCGCGATGGCCTGCAGGTCGTGTTCATTCAGTCGCCGGGCCTTGCCCACCATGCCATCAATGGCCAGGTTTTCCTCCAGTTCCTCCTCATCCACCAGGCTGAGTTCGTCCGACTCGACGGTCGACGCCCTTGGGGTTCCGGGCTTGGCGCGCAGACACAGATCGAAGACCCGCGCCATCTGCGTGGCATACTCGCTTTCCATGGTGGAGCGCTGCCGCCGCAGTTCCCGCATGGCATCGAAATAGGCTGTCTGCGAGCGGTTGTCCTCGGCCTTCTCGGCCAGCTTGAACAAGGCATCGTCGGCATTGTCCAGCATCTCCCGCAACAGCGGTTCCACGTGACGGGTCGACAGGTTGCGGCAATGCCCCAGAATCTGGATGGGCAGGCGCCCCCCCGCCTTCTGTTGGCCTGGGGCCTTGAACGCGACCACGTTTTGTACGGCTTTCTCGTTCATGGCAATGCCCTGGGGTTGCTTCAAACCGTTCCCGGCACGGTTGACTTCAGTGTCTTATAGTCCATAGTTAGGTTCGGGAAACGCGACAAGATTCAAATATTTTCGAGACCAATCAAGCGCATGGGCGAACTTTCAGACAAGCGGTTCGATCTCGACGACCTATTGAAGGACGTCTCGCACCTGATTTCTCCGCCGGAGATCATCATCCGGCTGCGCCAGGCACTGGAGGCACCCCACTCTTCGGCCAACAGCATTGCCGCCATTGTGACACAGGACCCCAACCTGAGTGCCCAGGTGCTGCACCTGGCCAACTCGGCCATGTACGGCCTGCCGAACCGGATCGATACGGTCTCCCGGGCCATCTCCATTGTCGGTACGAGGGCCCTCTACCATCTGGCCCTGGCGGTCAGCGCAACGAACACCTTCTCGCGCCTGCCATGCGAGCTGGTCAACGTGGCCGTATTCTGGCGTCACAGCATCTTCACGGCCCTGGTGGCCCGCTCCCTGGCGCAGCGCTGCCATGTACTGCATCCAGAAAGATTATTTGTTGCCGGGCTGCTGCATGATGTGGGCAGTCTGGTGCTGTACAGCCAGTACCCGGAGGCGCTTCGTGAGGCCCTGATGATCTCCCAGGGGAACGAACAGGTACTGGCGGAACAGGAGCGGGAAATCCTGGGGTTCGATCATGCTGACGTGGGCGGGGAACTGCTGCGCATCTGGGGCCTGCCACCGGTCCTGCAGGAGGCCGTGGGGCGGCACCACCGGCCCGGCGCGGCTCATCAGGCCAGCCTGGAGGTATCGGTGGTGCACCTGGCCGATGCCCTGAGCAATCGCACCGAGCAGGGCAGTTTCAGTGAATATGGCGGCTACGCGTGTCTGGTGGATCCAGGCATCTGGACGACGCTGAAACTGGAGGAAGAAGACACGGACGACATCTGGGACGAGATCACGCCCCAGTTTCTGGAAATCCTCACCGTCATCGTACCCCGGGCCAGGGCCTGAGGCCGGGGTTCTTGGCACCTCAACGTGTGTGGAATCCCGGCTCCACCCGTCCGGCGAAGGCCTCGCAGTCGACACTGTCCACCCGGGCCTTGGGTGGCCCCTGGCGCAGCCATTGCCCGAGTGACTCAAGTGCGGATTCCGGACCCTGGGCCACGACTTCCACGCGCCCATCCGACAGGTTCATGGCATACCCGTCCAGTCCCAGCGCTTGCGCCTTGTCCTGGGTGGAAGCCCGAAAGAACACACCCTGCACCCGGCCTGATATCCAGCAACGCATGGCCTGATGGTCGGCTTGCGACATGATGCTTGACTCCGTATCGGTCTGCCTTTCGGCAGGTAGTGGGTATCACAACGCGGAAGGGCCCGCCAAGGCGGGCCCTCTGATCGAGCACTGCGGCTCTGATCACCCCCCGGGCTCAAAGGCCCTGGTGGGGATCACTGCCGGGCAGACAGCCCATACTGGTCCAGATAGCGCCCGTCCGAGCGCTCCACCGGACCCACCTGCCAGGCACCCCGTGTACGGGCATGCCGTACAGCGTCATCCACATCCGCCGAGGCAGGATCCCGTTCGATGCGCAGCTGCTGACCGGGGTAGATCAGGTCAGCGTCGCGGATCCTGTCCACATTGGCACGATAGATCAGCGGCCACTGGTAGGGATTGCCGTACACGGAACTCTTGCCCGAGATCTTCCAGAGACTGTCACCCCGTTGCACACCATAGGACATGAAACTGGGCTCGGACTCCGGCTCCGGCATGGGCTCGGCCGGGGGCGGCGCCGGTTCGGGTTCGGGCGCAGGCTCCGAAGCACGCGCGAACAAGTGCGGATCGCAGTGCTCGCTGGCCCGCGCCTCGGTCCAGTAAGGGGTGCGCCAGCATTCGCCCGAGGCGTTGGTTACATATTCGCCGCTCGCATCAACCAGATAGGCTGTGCCCACGGGCGTCTCCGACACGGTGGCACAACCCGACAGCAATGCGACAGACGCGACCCCCGCCAACAGTATCGTATTCTTTTTGGTTTTCACGGCGACAGACTCCCTTTTGAATCCTGAGAAGCGAGCACAGGGTCAATTCCCCATTACCACCGAGTTTAGACGATCCCGCGATGCAAGGCGAACGTCGCCGAAGGGTCAGTCCCCGGACTGAATCCGTGCTTCAATGGCCAGACGCTTGGCCTCCTTGGCCTTATAGCGCGCCGACCGGTACTCACCCTGCTGGAGTCGGGTTTCGGCCTGCTCCAGCAATTCACGGGAACGCTGGTAGGTCTCGCCCGCCCGGTCCGGTGCCTGGGCTTCCTCGGCGGCCCGCAGGGCCTGCCGGGCATCGCTCATCTCCTGAACGGGCGGCGTCGTGGCACAGCCGGACAACATCAGCAAACCGCCCATGAACAGGCCCAGGGCGTATAATGTGCCTCGACGTCGACCGGCGGGGCGGAGAAGGAAAGGCAGGGTGCGATGTGAATTCACGATGGCTTCGGGGGCTCCCGTGACGGATTTACAGACCCTAGCACCAGGAAAGAAAATCGTCAAGACAACAATCACCTACAGACAAAACCTTTGATGACTGTTTAAATACTGTTCATCCCAAGGCCCAGCAGGAGTGAGCATGACACTCAATCCCCAGGCAGAGATTCTTGTCGTCTATTACAGCCGTTACGGCGCCACCGCCACAATGGCGCGTCACGTGGCACGCGGCGTTGAAGAGGTGGGTGGTTGCACGGCTCGACTGCGCACCCTTCCTCCAGTATCCGCCACTTGCGAGGCGGTGGAGGACGCCATCCCGGCGGACGGTCCACCCTACGCAACCATGGAAGACCTGAAAGCATGCGACGGCGCAGCCTTTGGCACGCCCACGCGCTTTGGCAACATGGCTGCACCCCTGAAGTATTTTCTTGACCAGACCAGTAACCTCTGGTTCGCCGGGAATCTGGCGGGCAAGCCCGCGGGAGTATTCACCTCAACCGCCACACAGCATGGCGGCCAGGAGTCCACGCTGCTGAGCATGATCACCCCGTTGCTGCATCACGGCATGCTCATCGTCGGCGTACCCTATACGGAATCCGCCCTGACCGAGACCACCTCTGGCGGAACCCCCTATGGCCCCAGTCATGTGGCAGGCCCCAAGGGAGACAACCCCCTGACCGAACACGAAAGGGTACTCTGTCATGCCCTGGGCCGCCGCCTGGCCCGCACAGCCCTTGCCCTCAAGCAGGGCAGCGACCCAAAGGGATAACGTCGTGTCGATGCGCAACTACCGGATATTGACCCTGGGTGGGTTCTTTGGATTGCTGGCGCTGATCCTGATCGCCACCACCTGGGCCTCTCCTCCCGAGGATTTCCCCCGCTCCCTGCTCCTGCTGCTGTTGGGCGGCCCACTGCTGACCCCCTTGCGAGGACTGCTGCACGGGCGCACCCAGGCCCACATCTGGGGCAGCCTGCTGGCCCTGCCCTATGTGGTGATCGGTGTGGCCATGGCCACAACAGGAAGCCATCAGGCTTACGGACTGCTGATGCTGGTACTGAGCCTGGTGTTTTTTGCCGGATGCCTCGGCTATGTAAAGACTGCCCGGGGCGAGACCCGAAAACCTTAGTCCCGCTGAAGCACCTTGCGCACGAAAGGCAGCGTGATCTTGCGTTTGTCCCGGAGCGAGGCCTTGTCCAGACGGTCCAGAAGCCCCATCAGGGAGGTCAGATCACGACGCTGATGGCGCAGCAGATAGTCGCAGGCATCCGGGGGCAAATCGAATCCCCGGCGACGCGCCCGGCGCGCCAGCACCTCACGTTTGTGGGCATCGCTGAGTTCGTGGAGCTGAAACACCGGCCCCCAGAGCAGCCGCGAACGCAGATCCGGCAGGGCCACGGACAACGACTGAGGGGCCGTGCGTGAGGCCAGCAGCAGGCGGGTGCCGGCATCACGCTGACGGTTGATGAAGTCGAACAGGGCCCGTTCGAAATCCGCCGCCCGCGGCATCCGATCCAGTTCATCCAGGGCGATGAGATCCAGCCCTTCCCAACCATCCAGGACCTCGGGACCGCTGTCCGCCAACAACTGCATGGGCAGGTAGGCAATTCGCCCCCCTGACCGGGAGACATGGTGGCAGGCCGCCTCCAGCAGGTGAGTCTTGCCGCAGCCGGCATCACCGAAAAGATAGACCTGAGGCTCACCCGTCCCCTGGGCGACCGCACGCACCGCCTCCGGGCCCAGGGGATGGTCTCCGGAATGAAAGACATCGAAGGTGGCGCCATCACGCAGGGCCACATCCAGGGTCAGTTGCTGGGTTGGTTTTTGGGTCATGAGGTCATCGCGGGGGGTCGACGGTGGCACGGCCGTGATGGAAGGCCTTGCGCGCCCAGGCCACCACATAGGCCAGGCCGCTACTGACCGTGGTGAGCAGCACCAGCACCAGCAATCCCTCCAGATACCAGGCCGGCAGGGAGAACACCCCTGCGCTCACGATGACCGAGAGCACCAGCACGATCTGCATGAAGGTGTTCACCTTGCTGATGAACAGCGGCTGCATCTCCAGGCTGCGCGTCACCGCCCGGAAGGCCAGGGCGCCGCTGAGGATGATCACCTCCCGGGCCACCACCAGGACCACCAGCCACCAGGGCAGCAGCCCCGTCCAGGCCACGGTGAAGTAGGTGCTCACCACCAGCACCTTATCCGCCAGCGGATCCAGGTATCCGCCCAGCCGGGTATACCAGCCGTAACGGCGCACGAGCCAGCCATCAAGGGCATCGGACAGGCCGGCCAGGAGCAGCAACCCAAGGACCAGCCCGTAGGCTTCCGCCAGCAGCGCCCAGATGATGGGCACTGTCAGGGCAATGCGCAGCAACGTAATCGTGTTGGGAAGTTGGCGCAGGCTCACCGAATCAACCTGAAACCAAGAACCGGGTCGGCCTCTTGGTCGTCATTGTTCAAGGACGTGGGCGTGAGGGTGCCGCCCAGTCGTGCGGCCCGTTCAATGTCTCTGGCCTCGCCACGCACCTGCACCAGAAACAAGGCGCGATCCGCATCCAGTCCCCGGGGCTGCACACGGCTCACCGGGGCCATCTCCGAGAGGTGTCGACCCACACGCAGGTAGTCGGACAGGGAGCTCACCCCTGCCACCGACACCATCACGCCATCCTGGTCCTGCTGCAAACCCGTGACCACCATCTGCCGGCTCAGGCTGTTCGCCACCTGGTCCACACCCTGGCGCATGAGACCTGTCAGACCCTCATCACGCATCTCCCAGGAAGGGTCGGAATCATCCGCATGCAACTGAAAGCGCCCCTCCCAGCCCCCGTCGCTCTCGCGAATGCGCACCACGAGCATGCCGTCAGGGCTGTAGCGGGCGGACGCCTCGCGCAGGACATCCTCGAAGCCACCCAGCACATCGGCAGGGCCGACGCGTGCCTGGTCTTCCATGTCCAGCAGGGGGAAGATCAACGGCAGGCCACGCTCGCGGGCCACCCGCTCCATGGCGCGGCGCGCTTCACCGGCATCCTGATCGCCCACCAGCCGTCGCTCGCCATCACCCTGCAGCAACATCCAGACCAGCAGCGCCGGCCTGTCCTGCCCCCAGACCGGCAGGCCACTGTCACGCAGGAATTGCTCCAGGGGGGCGGTATCAAAGCGTACCCAGAGGGTATCATCGCCATCCGGCTGTTCCCGGTAACGGTATTGGCGAACATGACGGGGGGCCTGCTCCAGAAACTCTGCCACGCGCTCATCCTCCGCCAGGGCACGGTCTCCGGTGAGCTTGACCACCACTTGACTCAAGGCCCTGGAGAAGGCCTCGGCACGCTCGGGACGATCGCGGGACTCCACCGGCACCTGGGCCTCGTCGAGGCCAGCCGGAGGCAACGCCGCCGCGGCCGGGGCTCCGGCCAGGACGGCCAGCGCCAGAACCACGGATAGGAACGGCCGAAACTGAACAGCTGATTTCATGGCACCGGGACTAGGGCTAGGGGTGTCTGGGTGGCTAAAATACCATAACTGCCCGGCCCGCCGCCTCGGTTTACAGCAACACCCGGCGTCGCTAACATCACAGCCCCCGTCAGCACCCGGCAGGCACCGGTTCGCGACCCGATTGCCGGCCCTGCCCCGCCAAGCGCCGGCCGGCATCCATCCATTCAAGGACATGCATCATGGCCCAGAACGACAAACCACCCACCCAGGGCATCCGTTATCAGGATGCCGGCGTCAACATCGACGCAGGCAACGCCCTGGTGGAGCGCATCAAGCCCCATGCCCAACGCACCCGACGCCCAGGGGTGATGACCGGCCTGGGCAGCTTTGGCGCCCTGTTCGAGCTTCCCTGGCAGGATTACCGGGAGCCGGTGCTGGTCTCCGGCACGGATGGCGTGGGCACCAAGCTGAAGCTGGCCCAGCAACTGGGACGCCATGACAGCATTGGCATTGACCTGGTCGGCATGTGCGTCAACGACATCATCGTCCAGGGGGCCGAGCCCCTGTTCTTTCTGGACTACTATGCCACCGGCGCCCTGGACGTGGACACCGCCGCCGATGTGGTCAAGGGCATTGCCGACGGCTGCGCCCTGGCAGGCTGCGCCCTGGTGGGCGGGGAAACCGCCGAGATGCCGGGCATGTATGGTGATGGTGAATACGATCTGGCCGGCTTTGCCGTGGGCATCGTGGAAAAATCCCGTCTGATCGACGGCAGCCGGGTAGCCTCCGGAGACATCCTGCTGGGCCTTGAGGCCTCCGGCCCCCATTCCAACGGCTATTCCCTGATCCGGCGCCTGATCGAGCTGACCGACGCGGATCTGGATGCCCCCTGCGGCGAGGTGACCCTGGGTGAGGCCCTGATGGCGCCCACGCGGATCTACGTCAAACCCCTGCTGGCCCTGCTGAAGGCCCAGCCGGTGCATGCCCTGGCCCACATCACCGGCGGCGGCCTGCTGGAGAATCTGCCACGGGTGATGCCCGAGGGCACCCTTGCCCGGGTGAACCCGGATGCCTGGCCAAGACCGGCCGTGTTCGACTGGCTGCGTCAGGCCGGCGGCGTGGAGGAACGGGAGATGCTGCGCACCTTCAACTGCGGCATCGGCATGGTGGTGGTCTTACCACCCGAGGCGGTGGATGCCGCCCAGGACCTCCTGGGGGCCGAGGGCATCAACAGCTGGCGCCTGGGTGAGATTGCCCCGGCCGAGGGTGAGCCGTGCGTGGAGCTGGTGCGCTGATGCCCGCGGATGCACAACCGGGCATCGTGGTGCTCATCTCCGGTTCGGGCACCAACCTGCAGGCCCTGATCGATGCCGCGGGCGATGGCCGCATCCCCGGACGCATCCGCGCCGTCATCAGCAACCGTCCCGACGTGGCCGGCCTTGAGCGCGCTGCACGGGCGGGGATTCACCATGAAGTCATCAATCATCGGGATTATGATAGCCGGGAGGCCTTTGATGCGGCCCTGATGACCGGCATCGACGCCCACGGACCGGACCTGGTGGTATTGGCCGGGTTCATGCGCGTACTCACCCCGGACTTTGTGGGTCATTACGCTGGCTGGCTGATGAACATCCACCCTTCCCTGCTGCCTGCCTATCGAGGCTTGCACACCCATGAACGGGCGCTTGAAGACGGTGTCGAACATCACGGTTGCAGCATCCATTTCGTCAACACCGAACTGGACGGTGGTCCGGTCATCATCCAGGCCCGGGTACCGGTGCTGGCGGATGACACACCCGATACCCTGGCCGACCGCGTGCAGCAACAGGAACACCGCATTTATCCCCAGGTGGTGCGCTGGTTCTGCCAGGGGCGGCTGACACTCGCAGACGGACAGGTATGGCTTGATGAAAAACCCTTGCACAGCCCTCTCCAGGTGGAGGCGGACACGCCACTGGATTCCTGACCGGGCGCAAGGTGGCGCGCCGCCCGGCACACGCGTGCACCGGCCAGCCTGGCCGCTGGCCATGGCGCTGGGCCTGACGCTGATACTGGCATGCCTGCCCGTGGCAGCCCAGTCGATGCCCTTCGTCCCGCCTTCCTACACCGCCGAATACGAGGCCCAGAAACTGGGCCTCTCGGTGGTCGGGCACATCACCCTGACCCGCGAGGGGCAGTTCCTCCGCTACCGGGCACGCCTGCGGCCCACTGGCGTGCTCTCCTGGGTGCGCAGCGATGAGATCATCGAGCAGAGCATCATGCGCCTGACACCTCAGGGGCTGCGCAGCGAGGAATACCTCTACAGCCATACCGGCGGCAGTCGCGAGCGGTTGACGGAGAGCCGTTTCGACTGGGAGGCCTACCAGGTGACCGGCGTCCACAACGGCAAGCCCTTCGAACTGGATCTGCCCCCGGAGGCGGTGGACCGTTTCGCCCTGCAACTGGCCATGATCAATAAACTGCGCCAGGGCGAGAAGGCCTTTAGCCAGACCATTGTGGACCGTCACCGCGTGCGCACCTATCACTTTACCGTGGGTGAGCCACGCAGTATCACCACACCCATGGGGACGATGGAAGCGATCCCCGTGATCCGGGAGATCAAGGATCGGGACACCACCGTCAGCACCTGGTTCGCGCCCCGCATGAACTACCTGCCAGTACGCCTGGAGCAGGAGCAAAACGGGGACAAGGTGGTTCTCAACATCCGCTCCCTGGAGTGGCACGACACCCCTCTTTAACCCCCGACCCACCGGGAGCCCCCATGCCAGACAAGACACCCAAGGCCGTTGACCTGGCAGTGATTGGATCCGGACCCGGTGGCTATCGGGCGGCGGTGCTGGGTGCCCTGCGGGGATTGTCGGTGGTCATCATCGAAAAGGCCGAGTGGGGGGGGTGTTGCCTCAATCGCGGCTGCGTTCCCAAGAAGGCCTGGTACCACACCGCCCGCCTCGTGGCATCCCAATCCCGCTTCGCCGACCGGGGGCTGGAGGGCAGGCTCAGTGCCCGAATGGACCAGGCCTGGATCCACCAGCGCTCTGTGGTGGAACGCATCCGGAACAGCTACCAGGATTACCTGCATCACCTGAAGGTTGCCACGCTGACGGGGCATGCGCGTTTTCAGGATTCCCACACGCTGGTCGTGGCGACACAGGACGACGAACACACCGTCGCCGCCCGGCATATCATCATCGCCACCGGTGCCCATAGCCACGTTCCCGCCCCCTTCAAGGCCGTGCCGGGCCGGGTGCTCACCAGCGACATGCTGTTCGACGCGCCGCCGCCCCCCGGTGACCGTGTTGCCATGATCGGCAGTGGGGTAGTGGCCACGGAATTCGCTTTCATCTTCAGTCAAATGGGCAAGGAGGTCACCTGGCTGGCCCGATCAGCCATGCTCCGACGCCTGAACTTCAGCCGCCCGGCCCTGAGTGCCCTGCGGGATGCGCTCTCGGCTCGGGGGGTGACATTGCAAAGCGGTGTGACCTTCGACTCCGTGGAGGTCCACGATGATGGGGTCACCCTGGGCCTTGCGGGTGACGAGACGGTGACGGTGGACTGGGTCTGCCTCGGCACGGGGCGGATACCCCACACCGAGGGGCTGGCCCTGGAGGCCGCCGGGGTGGAGACGGATGAGGCGGGCTTTGTGCGGCGCGACGGACATCTGCGCACCACGGCCGATACCGTGTATGCCATCGGCGATGTGGCCAGCCACTGGATGACGGCCAATCATGCCCTGTCCGATGCCACGGTGGCCATCCAGAACATCCTCACGGGCAATACCCGTCAGCAGGACGCCGGGCAGGTGCCCGTGGTGGTCTACAGCGCCCTGGAACTGGCCCGCCTGGGCCTGGACGAGGACACCGCGGAGGATGCCGGCCACGAACCCGCGGTGGGATTCGCCGCCTTCGAGACATCTCCCTGTGCCCTGGGCCAGGATGATACGGCGGGATTTGTCCGGCTCATCGCCGACATGGACACGGCCGCCCTGCTGGGCGGCGAGATCACGGGCGCCCAGGCGGGGGAATTGATCCATCTGCTGTCCCTGGCCCCGGACCGTGAGACGGCCCTGGCCTGGATTGCCCGTGGCCGCTTCAACCACCCGGCCCGGGCCGAGGAGGTGCTCAACGCGGTGGAGACCCTGGCCGGCAAGTGGGGCCTGAGAGAGTCGATCTTCGGTACCGGGGTTTGACCCGGGGATGAAAGGGGCCTATTCCCCCGCCACGGTCAGGCCGTCAATGAGCAGTGAGCCGGTACGCACGTTGCCGCGCAGGTCCATGTCCGAACCCACTGCCCGCAAGTTGTGGAACATGTCCTTGAGGTTGCCGGCCACGGTGATCTCCTCCACCGGATACTGGATCTCCCCATTCTCCACCCAGAAACCGGCTGCGCCCCGAGAATAGTCGCCGGTGACCATGTTGACGCCATGGCCAATAAGCTCCGTCACCAGCAGGCCCGTGCCCATCTCCCGAAGCAACTGCTCGAAATCCATGGGCCCCGGATCGATGGTCAGATTGCGCAGCCCCCCTGCGTTACCGGTGCTCTGCATGCCCAGCTTGCGGGCCGCGTAGGTGTCCAGGGCATAGGACTCCAGCCGTCCGCCGCTGACCAGATCCCGGGCCTGGGTCGCCACGCCCTCGTTGTCGAAGGGCGCACTGCCCAGGGCCCGGAGGATGTGCGGCTGCTCGTGGATGTGCACGAATTCAGGGAAGATCGGCTCGCCCAGTTGATCCACCAGGAACGAGGCCTTGCGATACAGGGTACTGCCCCGGATGGCGCCGATGAAATGACCGAGCACCGAACGGGCCACATCCGGGGAATACAGCACCGGACAGCGCCGGGTCGACAGGCGACGCCCTCCCAGGCGCCGCAGGGCCCGGTCAGCGGCCTCCACACCCACGGCCTCGGCCGCCTCCAGGGCATCCCGGTGACGAGCCACCGTGTACCAGTAGTCGCGCTGCATGTTGCCGGCGTCATCACCGGCCAGCACCGAACAACTCAGGGCATGCCGGGTGGTGGCATACCCACCCACGAAGCCGTGCGTATTGCCGTACACCGCAGTGCCGCGAAAGCTGTTGATCCCGGCCCCCTCGGAATTGACAATGCGGGCATCCCGCTCCCGGGCGGCCGCCTCACAGGCGCGGGCAATGTCAATGCCTTCATCGGCGGTCAGCCCCCAGGGATGATCCAGGTCCAGGGCGGGGTAGTCCCGCGCCATCAGTGCCGCATCGGCCAGCCCGGCGCACGGGTCCTCGGCCGTGTAACGGGCGATGCGGCAGGCGGCCTCAGCCGCCTCGCGGAGCGACGCGGGCTTGAGATCGGACGTGCTGGCCGTGCCCTTGCGCTGCCCCATGTAGACGGTCACGGCAATGCCCTGATCCTTGTGATACTCAAGGGTTTCCACCTCACCCAGGCGCACATTCACCGCCAGCCCGGCATCCTGGCTGGCGCCCGCCTCGGCGGAGGTGGCGCCGGCGCGACGGGCCTCGTCCAACACCTGGCCAACGATGGCTTCCAGATCTTTCTCGTCCAGGGCCGGGGTGGTTGTTTCCGACATGGGGGCTCCTTTGTGGGGTAAGTGCATGACTGCCAGGGAATGCGCCAGGGACGGTGGGTGCCGATCCGGCATGGAAATGAACGATCAGTGGCTGGTGCCACCCACCGTGAGGCCGTCCACCCGCAAGGTGGGCTGACCCACCCCCACCGGGACGCTTTGGCCCTCCTTGCCGCAGGTACCCACGCCGGTGTCCAGATCCAGATCATTGCCCACCATGGACACCCGGGTGAGTACATCGGGACCATTACCGATCAGGGTGGCACCTTTCACCGGCCGGGTCACCTTGCCACCCTCGATAAGATAAGCCTCCGAGGCGGAGAACACGAACTTGCCGGAAGTGATGTCCACCTGCCCGCCACCAAAGTTGACGGCATACAGCCCCTTGTCCACGGAGGCGATGATCTCTCCCGGATCGTGGGGTCCGGCCAGCATATAGGTGTTGGTCATGCGCGGCATGGGCAGGTGAGCGTAGGACTCACGGCGCCCGTTGCCCGTGGGCGCAAGTCCCATGAGACGGGCATTCAGGCGATCCTGCATGAAACACTTGAGGACACCATCCTCGATCAGCGTGGTGGACTGGGTGGGCGTGCCCTCATCATCCACGTTCAACGATCCGCGACGTCCCTCCAGAGTGCCATCGTCCACGACCGTCACCCCGGGGGCGGCCACCCGTTGCCCCATGCGTCCGCTGAAGGCCGAGGTCCCCTTGCGGTTGAAGTCACCCTCCAGGCCGTGGCCGATGGCCTCGTGCAGCAGCACACCAGGCCAGCCCGAGCCCAGCACCACCGTCATGGTCCCAGCGGGGGCATCCACCGCGTCCAGGTTCAGCAGGGCCTGACGGGCGGCCTCGCGGGCGTAGCCCAGGCCACGTTCCTTTTCCAGGAAGAAGCCATAGCCGGTGCGACCCCCGCCCCCGCTGGAGCCCTGTTCACGGCGCCCTTCCCGATCCTCGGCAATCACATGCACATTCATGCGCACCAGGGGCCGGATGTCGGCTGCCAGGGTGCCTTCGGTATTGAGCACCATGACCATCTCGTGGACGCCGGCGAGGCTGACCACCACCTGACTGATGCGCGGATCCTGTCCGCGGGCCTCGGCATCCAGAGCCTGAAGCAGTTCGATCTTGGCCTGCTCGTCCAGGGTGCCCAGAGGGTCCACCGGCAGGTACAGACGATGCGCCGGCGCGGCACGTCGCACCGGTACGCTGCCATCTTGATGGTCACGCCCGATGGCCCGGGCGGTCATGGCCGCCTCCATCAGCGAGGTCGGCGCGATCTCATCGGTGTAGGCAAACCCGGTCTTGTCGCCAATGAGGGCACGCACCCCCACGCCCTGCTCAATGTTGTACCCCCCCTCCTTGACGATGCCGTCTTCCAGCACCCAGGACTCGTGCCGGGCCAGTTGAAAGTACAGATCGCCGCCATCCAGCCCGGGACCGGCCAGGGTGCCCAGCACCCGGTCCAGATCCGAATCGGTCAGGCCGGAGGGATCAAGCAGATGCTGACGTGCGGTTTCCAGTGTCTGGGTCATGTAAGGGGCCTTCCGGGTTTGGGATCGCTGACAACACATCCCGGGCACGGTGCCGGGCATGGAGCCAGTGTTGGGGGGCTGAGTCCGTAATTCAAGCCCGAAGGCCCTGGGGTTTTTATGCCCGCCGGGCCTTCGGCCAATCTCAGGTCAGGTCGCAGGACAAGCGCCGATGATAGACCGAGGGGAAGCTGCGGCGGATGACCTTCTGGCGTTCCGGATCCAGCCGGCCACACACCACACCGGATCCCCGGGGCAGGCGGTCCAGCACATTGCCCCAGGGATCCACCACCATGCTGTCGCCGTGGGTCTCGCGACCGTTCACGTGGTATCCCCCCTGGGCGGCGGCCACCACGTAGACCTGGTTCTCGATGGCACGGGCCCGCACCAGAGGCTCCCAGTGGGCACGCCCCGTCACGGCAGTGAAGGCCGCTGGCAGGGCAATGATCTCGGCGCCCCGGTCCAGCAGCCCGCGAAAGAGCTCCGGAAAGCGCAGGTCGTAGCACACCGCAAGGCCGAGCACCCCGAAAGGCGTCTCCACCACCACCACCTGATCACCACTGGCGATGGTGTCGGATTCCTCGTAGTGTTCCTCGTTGTCCGGCAGACGCACATCGAACAGGTGGATCTTATCGTAACGACCGACCCGTTGCCCCTGATCGTCATACACAAGGCAACTGGCGTAAATCTTCCCCGGGTCGGGGCACTTCAGGGGCACGGTGCCCCCCACCAGCCAAATACCATGCTGACGGGCCTGCTCGGCCAGAAAGTCCTGGATGGGGCCCTGACCTTCCGCCTCGCGAACCTCCACCTTGTCGATCTCGTTCATGCCCATCAGGGCAAAATTCTCCGGTAGCACCACCAGGCCGGCCCCTGACTGGGCAGCCACGGTGATCAGGCGTCGCGTTTCCTGCAGATTGGCGGTCAGGTTGGTACCCGAGGCCATTTGAATGGCGGCGGCAATCGTCACGTTGAGTCCCTTGGGTGTTCAGGGTGATGGATTGAGGGTGAGTTCGATGTGTGCGTCCAGATCATCCGTGGGGGCCTGCTGGATGTGCTCGGAGGGCACGCCCAGGGCCACCAGCCAGTCCTGCAGTTCCGCCACCCAGAGATGCCCCTGCTCACCCGCAGGATGACGCAGCACGATGTGACCGCCACGACTGGACTCGTAGCGGGACAGGATGCTGCGCAGCGCGGGCTCGGACACCAGGGATCCCGCATCGCGGGGACGGGACCAGGTATCGGCACTCATGGAGTAAACGGGCTCGCCGGCCATGGCCAGCATGGGCGCGGCCAGGAGGTACGGGATCAGCGCCCTGCAGAGGTTCGGCAACATGACGGTACTATAGCAATACTCAGATGAAATTGACGAACAGCCACCTACTCCCCACCCCGCGCCACGCCCTCCACAAGAGGGCTGGACCAGGGGCCGGTCACGCGGTATTCCACCCGGGAGGCCTCGTCGATGTGCTCACCCACGCCCGCCACCCGATCAAAGACGAATACCGCCAGGCCCGCCACTGGCCCACCCAGCAGGGCCCCCGCCAGAGGCAGGGCACCGCGTACACTGGGGGTGACCACGATGGTCTGGTCATAATCCCGATCCACCAACCCGGTACGTCCCTGGATACGGATGCGGGCAGCGGGGCCCTCGATGCGCAGATCCGGAGTATGTACATTGCCCCCGGACAGCCGGAAGCTACCGACGAGCTCATCGAAGACAAAGCCCCGCTGGAAAAAATCACGGAAGTCGAGAGCCAGGCGCCGTGGCAGCAAGTTGAGACTGAACAGGCCCAGCAGGCGTCCCGCGCCAGGTTCCAGTTCAATGAGGCGGCCATCCCTTACCCGCAGATCACCCGCGCCCTCCAGCGCAGCCAGATCAAAGCGATCAGGGGCCTCGGGCCACTCCAGGATGGCTTCTACCCGCGCCCGTCCGCCACTGAAGGCATGATTGAAACCCAGATCGGTGAGGCCACGGCCCAGATCGTCACTGTCCAGTCTGAGCTCCAGCCGGGTGTGATGCTGACCCGCTTCATCCACAGTCCAATGGCCCTGCATCCGGCCCCGCAACTGATCCCCCGCCGTAACCGCCCGGCCCTCCCGGATCAGCAGCCCGTCGCGGGTGGGTTCGGTCACCAGCCTCACCGGGCCAAAGCGTCGCCCCTCAAGGGCCACGGTGCCCAGGCTCACGTCCAGCGGCGGCAATCGACGTGGGTCCATCGGGGCCCGTGGCCCTTGCCCCGTATCACCGGGACTGAGTTGATCCAGATCCAGCAGGTCCAGTTCCATGACCAGGGGTGTTCCATCATCGGGTGTCACCGGGATCAGCACCTGGCCCAGCACCAGCGGTGAGGCCAGTTGCAGATCCCAGTGACCGGCGTTCCGTCGGGCATGGAGATCCACATCCCGGGTCTGGCGACCACCGGCCAGGCTGACCGTTCCCAGGTGCAGATCCACTTCCTTGAGCGCCCCCCCCGCACCATCCAGAGTGGCCGCCTCCAGGTCAGAGACCAGCGTCCACCAGTCGTCCACATCCACCTGGTCCAGCCGACCCACCACCCGAAACCCCTCACTCGGCAACAGGGCCGCCCCACGGCCCATACGCAACTCGCCCGTCATCGCGCCGGACTCATCAACCCCTGACTCATCAACCAGGGAGACAACGGCCTGGATCCCCCCGTCAAGGTATGCCCGGAGGGGACGGCCGGCGGCTCCCAGGGGAATCTCCACTTCCAGGGGGCGGCTGGATGAACGGGGCTTGTCAAAGGGCGCTGGCAGGCTTGAGGCCACCCCCACCAGGTCGGAGGCCAAACGCAGGCTGGGCAGGCTCTCCGGGGGGATGTGCAGGTGGGCCCGCCAGAGGGAGGCCCCTTCCAGCCGGGAGACCACTGCCTGGGGAAGGGCCTCGCCAAGCAGGGCACGAATCGACTGCATTCCTTCGGCCTCGGCCTGCAGTTCACCATTGGCGAAGCGATCCAGCCTCAGGGTCACAAGGACATCATTGAATCGGGCCGAGAGATCCTGGGCCTGCACGGTCCGTTCCGTGAAATCCACCTGCCCCCGGATGGACTCCAGGGCCAGGTCGCGCCCCTCCAGGGCCAGGCGGTTGCCCTGGAGGGTGAACACACCCTCCACTTGATCGGGACGCTCCATGGCATCTCGCCCCTGCAGGGGAATGTCCAGCTGCAGGTCCAGTTGCCCCTCGCCCTCGACCTGCAGCTGGGCAAGCCAGGTTTCCAGACCCTTGCCCAGCGGGCTTGTCGAGACGTAGCGAAGATAATCCACGAGCCGCCCCTGGAGCCCACCCTCGATGTCGAGGCGCGGGCTGCGAAGGTCTTCGATCCGCACCCGGGCATTGGTGACACGCGCATTGGACAGACGCCCCCGAACAGCGCGCGCCTCCATGCCTTGATTGTCAAAGATCAGCTCGCCGGAGAAGTCCTCGAACCGTGGCCAGCCCTCCTGGTAATTCAGGATGCCGTCCTCAAGGCGTGCCCGCACCAGGAACCGCCCCTCCTGATCCCGGAAGGGAAAGGCGGCAAAGGGACCACGAAACAGCAGGCTGCCGGAGACCACACGCCCCTCCACCACGGCCCGGCTCACCCAGTTGTCCACATCCCCGGGCAGGATGCCCCGCGGCAGATAATGTGCCAGGCGGGCACCGTTATCCTCGCTGAATGCCAAAGCCAGGTCCATGCCCGGCGCCTGGCCCAGGGTCACCTGGCCCCTGGCCCGGGTCTGGATATCCTCGTTGGCCAGGAGCAGATCCTGCGTGCCCAGCACCAGGCCCTCGGGCCCCTGTTGCCAGTGGATCGTGCCTTGAGCAGTATCCGCCCACAGGGGATGGTCAAACAGATCCGGCAGGGTCAGTTCCAACCCCGGGCTGTCCACCCACAGTTCACCCTCCTCACCCGTGAAGGCAAAGCCACCCTCCAGCCCACGCAGCCCGGGCACAGCACCATGGGGAGAGAGGCCCACCCCCCGGAAATGCCCATCTGCATGCAGGTTTGGTGGGGCATCGGTGGGCAGCTGCAGGTTGAGGGTCACCTGATGCACCGTGCCCCTGGGAGCCAGAGCGGACACGGCGTCCTGCCAGGCATGCTCCAGAACCCGCTGGTGCGCCCACAAGGGCGCGATATCATCCAGACGCAGATAGTCGATATGACCCTGCAGTTGGCGGCCCCCATCCTCCTTCCGATAGCGCAGCTCGAACCCGCCCTCCGGCCAACTCAGCCCCTGGCGCTCTAGCTGAACATCGCTGCCCCGCAAGCGCCAGCCGGTCTGCTCCCGTTCCCACAGCAGGCGTCCGGCCACATGCTCCAGGCCGGCGGGCACCCCTTCGCTGCCCTCCCCGACCGCCAGTTCAAGTTCACGTCCTTCCAGTTCCACATGAACCTGCTCCACCCGGCCCCGGTCCCAGGTGAGCCACAGCCGGGTACCCATACGGCCCGACGCCAGCCCCAGGCGCTGGCTCGCCTCTCTGGGCAGGCCCTGAACCTGCAGATCCTGGGCCTGAAGGTAGGCCCGCCCGCGCCATTGATCCCGCTTCTCGGACAGGCGCAGGTCCATGCCCACGCGCAGGGCATGCCCCAACTGGGCAGGCAGGAAGACATCGCCCGCCAGCCGCAGCCGATTGGCCTCCAGGGCCACGGCCAGGTTCAGGTCATCAAACTGGTAATCGATCCCCAGGGTGCGATCTTCCCAGCGCAGGCGACTGTCGACGAGGTTGAAACGGCGCCCGGCCAGGAGTTCGGTGAGATCAGTGGGTGCCGCCGACGGCGTGGCCTCATCGGCGGGGGCGGCCCCCTGGACCCGGACACGGCCGGAGGCATCCCGCAGCACATGCACATCGGCATCCCGCACCCGCACCCGACCGAAGGCGGGTTCGCCCCGCCACAGGCTGGCGAATGGGTTCACATCCAGTTGCAGGCCGCCCACTTCCAGCAGTGCCGCGGGCTGTTCAGGGGCCTGGATGCGCACATCGACCAGGCTGACCCGGGCAGAGACCAGGCGCCAGCGGATGTCCAGTTCGCCCACGGTCACCGGGTGGCCCGCCAGTTCGGAGAGTTCCGCTTCCAGGCGCGCTTCCAGCCCCGGCAGGCGGGGAACCATCAGCCGCAGGGCCAGGGTCAACGCAGCCAGCAGAACGACAGTGACGACGGCAACCCGGATGGAGAACTCGAGAATCCTGGCGGACAAGTGATCTGCCTCGGGGCTAGAGGGTCATGTCGTGGCCCCGGTCAAAGCAGAACCACATCGAACTGCTCTTGGGTGTACAGGCTCTCCACCTGGAAACGGATGGGGATGCCGATGAATTCCTGCAACTGCGCCACGCTGGCGGATTCCTCGTCCAGCAGCAGATCCACCACTGCCTGAGAGGCCAGCACCAGCAACTCGCGGGCATCGAACTGTCGTGCCTCGCGCAGGATCTCGCGAAACATCTCGTAGCAGACGGTCTCGGCGGACTTCACGTAACCCCGACCGCTACAGGTGGGACAGGATTCACACAGTTGGTGTTCCAGACTCTCGCGGGTACGCTTGCGGGTCATCTCCACCAGGCCCAGGGGAGAGACGTCACAGATCTGGCTCTTGGCGTAATCCTTTTCCATGGCCTTTTCCAGGGAGCGCAGCACCTGGCGCTTATGCTCGTCCTGAGTCATGTCGATAAAATCGACAATGATGATGCCCCCCAGGTTGCGCAGCCGCAGTTGCCGGGCGATGGCGTGGGCCGCCTCCAGATTCGTCTTGAAGATGGTCTCCTCCAGGTTGCGATGACCCACGAAGGCGCCGGTATTGATGTCGATGGTGGTCATGGCCTCGGTCTGATCGAAGATCAGATAGCCCCCGGATTTCAGTTCCACCTTGCGCTCCAGGGCCTTCTGGATCTCCCCTTCCACGTTGTAGAGATCAAAGATGGGGCGTTCTCCGGGGTAGTGCTCGATACGGTCCACCAGTTCGGGCACATATTCCCGGGCGAAGTCGCTCACTCGCTGCACGGTCTCCCGGGAGTCGATGCGAATCTTCTCCAGATCCACACCCACCATGTCCCGGAGGATGCGCAAGGTGAGGGGCAGGTCTGCATAGACCTCGGAGCCGGCCTTGGCCGCCCGGGCGGATTGCTGGATGGTCTGCCAGAGCTTTTCCAGGAAGATCACATCGTTTTTCAGCGCCTCCACGGCAGCGGCCTCGGCAGCGGTGCGCACGATGAAGCCGTAGGAGGTCTGTACCTCTGCCTGCAGGGCCTCCAGGGTGGTCTTGAGCCGCGCGCGCTCGGCATCCGCCTCGATACGGGTGGAAATACCGATCGTGGTATTGCCGGGCATCAGCACCAGATAGCGGGACGGCACGGTGATGTACGTGGTCAGACGTGCCCCTTTCGAACCCAGGGGATCCTTGATCACCTGCACCAGGATGTCCTGCCCTTCGCGCAGCAGCCGTTGGATGGGCTCGCTGCGCTCGGTCTCCTCGCGAGGCAGTTCCTCGCGCTCCACCGGCGCCACGTCCGAGGCATGCAGAAAGGCGGCGCGTTCCAGACCGATATCCACGAAGGCGGCGTCCATCCCCGGCAGGACACGACTCACCCGGCCCTTGTAGATATTGCCCACCAGACCGCGCCGGCGGGCGCGCTCCATGTTCAGCTCCATCAACACGCCATTTTCCACCAGGGCCACGCGGGTCTCCTGGGGTGTGACATTCATGAGAATTTCCGTGCCCATCATTCTTCGGTGCCTTGGTTCTGGATGTCTGGGCGCCCGGGCGGGCAGACCCCGCTACACAATACAGGATGCCGAGGGATTCAGTCCCCGGACAGCAAGGCCCCGGTCTCGAACAGCGGCAGGCCCACCACGCCACTGTAACTGCCCTCGATGTGTTCCACGAACAGGGCGCCCTGGCCCTGGATGCCATAGGCCCCGGCCTTGTCCACCGGTTCGCCACTGGCCCAGTAGGTCTCCCGCTCGCGCGCCGACAGGGCCTTGAAGCGCACACAGGTCACACTCAGAGCATCCCGGACCTGCCCTTCCTGGATCAGGGCCACGGCGGAATATACCGTGTGGGTCCGCCCGGAGAGACGATCCAGCATGGCCAGGGCATGCTCCCGGTCCCGGGGCTTACCGAGGATATCACCGTCGATGCTGACCACCGTATCGGCTCCCAGCACCGGGCGTCCATCGGCGATCCGCGCTCCCGCCAGGGCCTTGGCCCGGGCCATGCGCCGGGCAAAGTCGTCAGGGGCCTCACCCGGGTGAGGGGTTTCATCCACATCCACGGGGCGCACCTCATGGCAGACCCCGATCTGGTCCAGCAGTTCACGACGACGGGGCGAGGCGGAGGCAAGGATCAGCATGGCTGGAGACGACTCATTCGCGGTGATAGGGGTGCCCGCGCAATAGCGACCAGGCCCGGTAGATCTGTTCGGCCAGGATCACCCGTACCAGCGGGTGTGGAAAGGTCAGCGGGGAAAGCGACCAGGTTAAATCAGCCCGTGCCCGACAGGCGGGCGAAAGGCCGTCGGCGCCCCCCACCAACAGACAGACATCCCGGCCCGACTGCATCCAGTCATCCAGCCGGCTCGAGAGGGCAGCGGTCTCCAGGCCACGACCGTGTTCATCCAGGGCCACCACCCAGGCGTCCCGGGGCACGGCGGCCAGCAGGGACTCGCCCTCCTGCTCCCGCAGGCGCTCCACGGGCACGTTGCGCCCCCGGCGCGGCGCGGCGATCTCGCGCAGTTCCAGGCGGCATTCGGCGGGCAGGCGCTGGGCGTAGGTCCGGTAGGCCTCGTTCACCCACCCGGGCATGCGGTGGCCAATGGCCAGCAGGTGAATGCGCACGACCTAGCGGCGCAGGCGCCGGATGGCCGCCTCGGGGGAGTCCTCGTCGACCTCGGGCCGGGCCTGCTCGTCAGTGAGCCAGAGCTTTTCCAGGTTGTAGAAATCACGTACCTGAGGAAGCATGACATGCACCACAACGTCGTTCAGGTCCACGAGCACCCATTCGGCATCCTGCTCGCCTTCCGAGCCCAGCGGCATGACGCCGGCCTCCTTGGTCTTGCGCAGGACATTCTCGGCCAGGGACTTCACATGGCGATTGGAACTCCCGGTGGCAATGACCATGGTATCGGTGATGGAGGTCTTACCGCGCACGTCGATCACCTTGAGGTCCTGGGCCTTCATGTCTTCCAGGGCATGGGTGACGATTTGCGTCAGGGTTTCTGTCTGCATCTTGAGTCTCTTGTTTAACGGATGGCCGCAGGGCCATAGAGGCCCTGGTCGGCAATGTAATCCACCACCACCCTGGGGGTCAGGTAGAGGGGGCTGCAACCCCGGGCGGTAAGCCGACGGATGGCGGTGGCGGAGATGTCCAGCTGGGTGACCGGCAGGAAGAACACGCGCCCTGCCGGTGTTCGGCGCAGGTCCTGGGGATCCTGAGTGCAATGATCTTCCATCCAGTCACCCAGGTCATGGGACGCAGGGCTTCCGGGACGGTGGGACACCACCACATGAGCGAGCCGGGTGATCTCCTGCCAGCGATGCCAGGAAGACAAACCGGCAAAGGCGTCCATTCCCAGCATCAGGCACAGGGGCACCGCCTGCCCCAGTTCCGCCCGCAGACTCTCCAGGGTGTCCACGCTGTAGGAGGGGCCCTCCCGCTGCAATTCCCGGGGGTCCATGACAAACCCCGGTTGCCCCTGCACGGCGAGTTCCACCATGGCCGCGCGATGCGTGACTGACACGGCGGGCTGGCGCCGGTGCGGCGGCAACCCGCAGGGGATGAAGCGCACCTCATCCATGCCCAGGTGTTCCTTCACCTCCAGGGCCGGGCGCAGGTGGCCGAAGTGAATGGGATCGAAGGTGCCGCCCAGGATACCGATCATGAGCTCAACGGCCGCATCGTCCGACCGGAATCAGCCACGCACATGGCCATCGCCCAGGACGATGAACTTGAGGGTGGTGAGCCCCTCAAGGCCCACCGGTCCGCGCGCATGCAATTTGTCGGTGCTGATGCCAATCTCCGCGCCCAATCCATATTCAAAACCATCGGCGAAGCGGGTGGAGGTATTGACCATCACGGAACTGGAATCCACCTCGCGCAGGAAGCGTCGCGCCCGGGTGTAATCCTCGGTGATGATGCTGTCGGTGTGCTGGGAGCCATGGGTGTTGATGTGTTCGATGGCCTCATCCAGGCCCGCCACCACCCGGATGGCCAGTACCGGGGCCAGGTATTCGGTATCCCAGTCAGCCTCCGAGGCCTCGGCGATGTCCGACAGAAAGGCCCGGGTCCGCGGGCAACCACGCAGTTCCACACCCTTCTCGTCGAACAACGGTTTGAGGGCCTTGAGGGCGCGAGGGGCAATACCCTCGGCCACCAGCAGGGTTTCCAGGGTATTGCAGGTGCCATAGCGCTGGGTCTTGGCGTTCACGGTCACCCGGGTGGCCTTGTCCAGCTGGGCATGGTCATCGATATAGACGTGACAGATCCCGTCCAGGTGCTTGATCACCGGGATCAGGGAATCCTCACTCACCCGAGCGATCAGACCCTTGCCCCCCCGGGGAACGATCACGTCCACATGGTCCTTCAGGCGCAGCAGAGCGCCGACGGCCGCCCGGTCGGTGGTGGCCACCACCTGCACCGCGTTGGCCGGAAGACCGGCGGCGTCCAAGCCATCCCGGATGCAGCCCGCCAGGGCCTGGTTGGAATGGATGGCCTCGGAACCGCCTCTCAAGATGGCCGCATTGCCCGACTTGAGACACAGACCGGCGGCATCCACGGTGACGTTGGGCCGGGATTCGAAGATGATGCCGATCACCCCCAGGGGCACCCGCATGCGTCCGACCTGGATCCCGCTGGGACGATAATTCAGATCACTGATGGCCCCCACCGGATCCGGCAGTGCGGCGATCTGACGCAGGCCTTCCGCCATCACACCCAGCCGCTCCGGGGTGAAGGCCAGTCGATCGAGCATGGCCGCATCCAGACCGTGATGCTCGCCGGCCTCCAGATCCTTGCGGTTCTCGACCATGAGTTGATCGGCACGCTGCTCGATCAGCGCCGCCATGGCTGTGAGCGCGGCGTTCTTGGCCCCGGATTCAGCCCGCGCCAGGTCACGGGAGGCAGCACGAGCCTGATGGCCCATGTCCCGCATCATCGTCTGGATATCATCGTTCGCTGTATCGGACACTACGGCGTTCCTGTCGGTGGAGAAAGGTCAGGCACCACATGGGTCCCGGCCAGGTTCAGGGTCAAGTCTAACAATTCATCCCACGGGTTGCCCGGATGACGGCCCTTGATGGCCCGATCCACCCGGGCACAGCCAGATAGCAATCGCCCAAGACCGTGGGCACCCTGGCGGCGCAGGGCCTGACGCACCACGGGCTGACGACGCTGGGGACGTACACCGGCCAGAACCTGCTGGACTGACTTGCCGGCCTCCACCTGCTCGGCCATGCGATGCAGGGCGCGGATCTCCCGGGCCAGGGCCCAGAGCACCAGCACGTCCTCGATGCCCTCATCTCTCAGCCCCTGGAGCACGCGCACGGCCCTGGCCGTCTCACCGGCCAGGGCCGCGTCCACCAGATCGAAGACGCCAAAGCGGGCACTGTCGGCCACGGCGCTCAGCACCCCATCCGCATCCACCGGGCCCGGGCCACTGAGCAGCACCAGCTTATCGATCTCCTGGGCAGCGGCCAGCAGATTGCCCTCAACCCGTTCGGCCAGCAGACGCACCGCCTCGGCGGTCGGCTGCAGGCCATGTCGGCGCATGCGCCGCTGCATCCAGGCCTGGGTGCCGGGCAGGTCCAGTGGCCACACCTGCACCAGCACGCCCACCGATTCCAGGGCCTTGCACCAGGCGGTCTTGCGGTCATTGGCATCCAAGCGACCGGCCTCGATCAGCAGAACCGTGTCCTCGGCGGGGCGTCGGGCATAGGCCTGCAGCACCTTGCTGCCCTGGGGGCCGGGCTTGCCCGTGGGCAGGCGCAACTCCAGCAGGCGTTGTCGGGCGAACAGGGACAGGCTCTCGGCGGCGACAGAGAGTTGCTCCCAGTCAAATCCCTTGTCCACGTTGAAGACCTCGCGATCCTCCACGCCCTTCGACCGGGCGGCGGCGCGCACCGCATCCGCTGCCTCCATCAACTGCAGCGGCTCCTCCCCGGAGAGCAGATAGACGGGCGCCAGGGTCTTTTCCAGATGGGACTCCAGCTGTTCGGGACGAAGCTGCACGGGGCGCGACCTTTAGCGGGCGGCGCTTTGCAGGCGCAGCAGGATGAGTTGCACCGCGTCCCGGCGCATGGATTCCTGCAGCACCCGTTCCTGTTCGGAACGACCCAGCACCCCGGCAGGATCGAAGAGATAATCCCGGGTGAGGGTCAGGGTCTGATTGGCGATCTCGAATTCCGAACCCTTGCCGTCCACCTGGAAGGCAAGGGTGAGATAAACCTCGTATTCACTCACCCGTGCATCTCCGCCCACGGATAGCGTGCGACGTCCGGTGTCCATGCGGGTGATGCGTAACAGGGCATCGGCCTCTTCCCGTTCCACCACCTCAACACCATTGGCCCGCAAAGACCGACGCAGCTCCTGTGTCAGGGCATCTCTCTCGCCAATGCCGGTAATGGCCGTACGCGCCATCTCCGGTGGAAGCTCACCCGCCCCGCGCAACTGGAATCCACAAGCCACCAGGCTCAAGCACAGCAACCCCACCCCGAGCCAGGACAGTCTCCGACCGCCTCGGACAACCACACGCACCCATCCACCCCAAGGAGCCATACGGATCACTTGGCCACCACGTTGACCAGCTTGCCGGGCACCACGATCACCTTGGCCACGGACTTGCCCTCGGTGTGGCGCTGCACATTCTCATCGGCCAGGGCCATCTGCTCGATGGCGCCCCGCTCAGCCCCGGTGGGCACACGAATGTGGCTGCGCAGCTTGCCATTGACCTGCACCACCAACTCCTGAGTATCGCTCTGCAAGGCGGATTCATCCACGCGCGGCCAGGCGCAATCCACCACGGCCTGATCATGACCCAGTTCCCGCCAGAGGCGATGGGTGACATGGGGAATGATGGGCGAGAGCATGAGCACCACGGACTCCAGCACCTCCTGGGTCAGGGCACGATCCTCCTCCGTTGCCCCTTCCAGCCGCCCCAGGTCGTTCATCAATTCCATACAGGCAGCAATAGCGGTATTGAAGGTGTAGCGACGCCCCACGTCGTCGCTCACCTTGGCGATGGTCTGATGCAGCTTACGGCGCAGCCCCGCCTGGGCGTCATTGAGGCCGGCAGGCTCCAGAGTCGGGGCCGGGCCCTGGCTGACATGATCATGCACCTGCTTCCACAGCCGCTTGATGAAGCGGAAGGCGCCATCCACACCGGAGTCCGACCATTCCAGAGACAGCTCCGGCGGCGCGGCAAACATCATGAACAGGCGCACGGTGTCGGCACCGTAGCGCTGGATCAGATCCTGGGGATCCACGGTATTGCCCTTGGATTTGGACATCTTGGCGCCATCCTTGAGCACCATGCCCTGGGTGAGCAGGTTGGTGAATGGCTCATCCCCCGGCACCAAGCCCTCATCCCGCATCAATTTATGGAAGAAACGGGCGTACAGCAGGTGCAGCACCGCATGCTCGATCCCCCCCACATACTGATCGACGGGCAGCCAGTGCCCGGCGCGCTCATCCATCATGGCGCCGTCGTTGTCCGGGCAGGTGTAGCGAGCGTAATACCAGGAAGACTCGAAGAAGGTGTCGAAAGTATCCGTTTCCCGCTCAGCCTCGCCGCCGCACTCCGGGCAGGTGGTCTTGTAGAACTCAGGCATCTTCTTGATGGGCGAACCTGAACCATCGAATGCCACATCCTCGGGCAGCACCACCGGCAACCGGGATTCGGGCACCGGCACGGCACCGCAACTGGGACAGTTGATGATGGGGATGGGGCAACCCCAGTAACGCTGACGGGAGACGCCCCAGTCCCGCAGACGGTAGTTCACCTGACGGGTTCCCAGCCCCCTGGACTCCAGGTAACCGGCGATGGCCTCGAAGGCCTGGGGGAAGTCCAGCCCGTCAAATTCCCCGGAAGCCATCAGGATGCCCTTCTCCGTGAAGGCTCCCCGCTCCAGATCCACGCAGGTCGCCTCATCCGCGGGGCGGATCACCTGGCGAATGGGCAGGCCGTGCCCGCGGGCAAATTCCCAGTCCCGTTGATCATGGGCGGGCACGGACATGACCGCACCCGTACCGTATTCCATCAGCACGAAGTTGGCCACCCAGACAGGCACGCGCGCCCCGGTCATGGGGTGGCGTGCCTCGATACCGGTGGCCACACCCCGCTTCTCCAGGGTCGCCATATCCGCCTCGGAAACGCTGTTGTGCCGGCACGCCTCAATGAAGGCAGCCACGTCCGGGCGGGTCTCGGCGGCCTGTCGTGCCAGCGGGTGATCGGCGGCCACGGCCATGTAGGTCACCCCCATCAGGGTATCGGGGCGGGTGGTGTATACCTTCAGGGGATCCCCCCCATCCACCGGGAACGCCACTTCCACGCCCTCGGAGCGGCCGATCCAGTTACGCTGCATGGTGCGGACCTGTTCCGGCCAACCGTGTAGATTATCCAGTCCATTGAGCAACTCTTCGGCATAGTCGGTGATGCGCAGGAACCACTGGGGGATCTCGCGGCGCTCCACCTTGGCACCCGAGCGCCAGCCGCAGCCTTCGATGACCTGCTCATTGGCAAGCACGGTCTGATCCACCGGGTCCCAGTTGACCACGGCGGTCTTCTTGTAGACCAGGCCCTTCTTGAACAACCGGATAAACAACCACTGCTCCCAGCGGTAATACCCCGGGGTACAGGTGGCCAGTTCCCGGGACCAGTCATAGGCAAATCCCAGCCGCTGCAACTGACCGCGCATGTAGTCGATGTTCTCGTAGGTCCACTGGGCCGGAGGCACGCCATGCTTCATGGCCGCGTTCTCGGCGGGGAGACCAAAGGCGTCCCACCCCATGGGTTGGAGGACGTTGCGACCCTGCATGCGCTGATAGCGGGCGATCACGTCACCGATGGTGTAATTGCGCACATGCCCCATGTGCAGCCGTCCGCTGGGATAGGGAAACATGGACAGACAGTAGAAGGTCTCCCGGGAGGGGTCCTCCTGGGCGCGGAAGCAATCCTTCTCGGCCCACCAGGCCTGTGCTTCGGTCTCGACGGTCTCGGGTTGATACAGTTCTTGCATGGTCACACCGGCTGGAATCTGGATACGGGTTCGCGGGACGCAACGGGGCATGCCCAGTGCGGCATGGGACGGACCCGGGACGTGCGGAAAGACCGAAAAGAATACCAGCGCCCACCGAGGAGGAACAACTGACACACGTTGGGTTGATGGGTGCGCATGGCTGTCCAGGTGAAGAGTTGGTAGGCTTTGAGAAACGGCGGCATCAGCGATTTTCACCAGGAGGGCACATCATGTCCGAACAAGAGCATCAAAAATCAGAACATCCGGTCAAGGACACCCTGGCCCACGCCTACGACACCATGCTGGAGCGGGTGAAGCATGCCGTGGAAACGACCGAAGAGCGGGCCACACCCAGCCTGGAACAGGCCATCCAGCATGCCCGCAAGCGCGCGGTGGAACTGGGAGAGGTCACCCGTGAGGAGGCCCACCAGGTGGCCGACTACCTTCGCCGTGACCTGCATGACATGGGCGACTACCTGGGTGAGTCCAGCCGAGACTATCAAGCCTGGTTCCGCATGGATCTGCAGTTGATCGAGGCTCGACTACTGGACCTGCTCGGTTCCATTGCCGATCGCACCCGTGTGGAACTGGCGGAATTGGAGGCCCAGGCGCGGGTGGTGGGTGTCTGGCATACCGGTGAAGTGGCCGGGCCAGGCGTGCTCCGTTGCGATCAGTGCGGTAAGGAATTGCACTTCACCGAGAGCGGGCGCATTCCCCCCTGTCCACAGTGCCAAGGCACGAAATATCACCGCATGCGGGGCTGAAACGACCGCCGGGCCAGCAGCGGCAAGCCCCCTATCACGATGACAGCCCACAGGATCACCGGCCAATTGCCCCAGATGACGTAGGGAGTGGACCCATCCCGGGGCTGGGCCTCGGCGGTGAGCACGTGGGTCTCGAACTGGGGTGACTGATCCCGGATCCGGCCGCGGTGATCGATCACCGCGGAGATGCCTGTATTGGTGGCTCGCAGCATGTCGCGCCCCGTCTCCAGGCTGCGCGCCCGGGCAATCTCCAGGTGCTGATGGGGCGCGATGGAATCGCCGAACCAGGCATCATTGGTCACATTCACCAGCAACTGAGCCTGGGGCAATGCGCGTATGACCTGGGAGCCAAAGGCGTCTTCGTAGCAGATGGAGGGCCCCAGGGTGATGCCTGCCGCCTCCAGGGTCCACCCACCGTGCCCACGGGACAGATCCGCCATGGGCAGTTCAATGAAGTCGTCCAGCCACATGAGCAGGCCGCGCAGCGGCAGGTACTCACCGAAGGGCACCAGCTTGCGCTTGTGATAGAACGCCACCTTCCCTGCCCCATCCAGTCGGCCAATGCTGTTGTACATCTTCCCGGTGTCCGGCTCGTAGGTGAAGATGCCGGTGATCATCTCACTGCCCTGGGCCCGGGCGGCCCGGGCCAGGGGGCCGAGGAATTCCGGCTCCAGTCGACGGTGGAAGGTGGGCACGGCGGTCTCGGGCCACACGATGAGGTCACTGCCAAAGGCCTCTTCCGTGAGTTGTGCGTACAGGGCCATGGACTGGGGCAGGTGCTCCGGCAGCAACTTCTCCTCCTGGGCCACGTTGCCCTGGAGCAGACTGGCCGTGAGAGGGTCACCAGCGGGACGTGTCCACTCCACCTGGGAGAGCAGCGCACCGCCCAGCCACAGGGCCAGGATGAACCCGCCCGCCCGCAACGCGGCCCGTTGCCCTCGAATCAGTCCCCAGGCCAGACAACCGGCCATGACTGCCACCAGGGCGCTCACGCCAAACACACCCACCACCGGCATGTAGCCGGCCAATGGGGTATCCAGGTGGGCCGTGCCCAACAACAGCCAGGGGAAGCCGGTGAGAAACCAGCCACGCCACCATTCGAATAGTACCCACAGGGCCGGCATGAGCAGGATGAGCGCCCAGGGCCCCGGCATCCGCGCGCGTAGACGGGCCACCAGATAACCCATGAGGGCCGGGAACAGGGCCAGGACCAGCACGAAACCCGCCGTGATCAGCGCCGCTAGCGGCGCAATGGCCGCCCCGAACAGGTGCAGGCTGTGATACACCCAATAAACCCCCGCCCCGAACAGCCCCACCCCGAAGGCGTAGCCGCGCCAGGCGGCCTGGCGCGGACTGGCACCGACCCAGAGGATGAACAGAAGGGCGGGCGCCAGAATGCTCAGAGCACGCACCTGGAACGGGGCAAAGGCTGCCACCAGCAAAACCCCAGCCAGGGCGGCCACCAGGGCCGCCAGACGCGGGTGTTGCTCGATTCGCCGCGGCAGGGGCAAGTCCGAAAGCGGTGCGATCATGAGGGCAATGAGTCTGGAAGCGTCAACGGGACCGTGGTCAGGAGGCCTTGTCGGATTCGGCCGCCGGCACGTCTCGATAGCTCAACTCCAGCAGGTGAACGCGCCGATTATCGGCCCGCAGCACACGCACGTGGAAGCGATCGAATACCAGCTCTTCACCCCGTTTGGGCACATGGCCAAAGCGGTGGACGATGAAACCGCCGATGGTGTCAAAGGCCTCGTCACTGTACTGGGTGTTGAAGTAGGCGTTGAACTCCTCAATGGGAGTGAGCGCCTTGACGGTGAAGCGACCGTTGGTATGGCGCAGGATATGCGTGAGGAAATCATCGATATCGTGCTCATCGTCGATCTCGCCAACGATCTGTTCCAGCACGTCCTCAATGGTGACCAGCCCGGCCACGCCGCCGTACTCATCCACCACAATGGCCATGTGGTTACGGCTGTTACGGAACTCCTTGAGCAGGATGTTCAGCCGCTTGGCCTCGGGAACAAACACGGCAGGACGCAGGATGTCCTGCATGTCGAAGCCCTCCGCCCCCTCCTGACTGAAATAACGCAGCATGTCCTTGGCCAGCAGGATACCCACCACCTCGTCCCGATCATCACCGATCACGGGAAAACGGGAATGGGCCGATTCCGCCAGCAGGGGCACGATCTCATCCAGCCGTGCATCCCGGGTCACCACATCCATCTGTGCCCGCGGGATCATGATGTCCCGCACCTGCATGTCGGCCACCTGCATGACGCCCTCGAGCATCCCCAGGGCATCCGGGTCAATGATCTGGCGCTGGTGTGCATTGCGCAGCAGTTCCACCAACTGGCTACGATCCCGGGGCTCCGAGGAGAGAGCAAGACTAAAGCGCTCCACCCAACTGCGGCTCCCGGGGTGACTAGATCGATCAGTGTTCATGAGTGTGTCGTTTCAGGGGGATTGGAAGGAAGGGTGTAGGGGTCATCATAGCCGCATTCTGCCATCAGCAATGTTTCAATCATTTCCATCTCCCGCGCCTTGGCCTCGTTCAGATGGTCGTAGCCGCGCAGATGCAGGACACCGTGGATGACCATGTGTGCCCAGTGGCCGCGAGGCGTCTTGCCCTGCTCCCGGGCCTCGCGGGCCACCACAGGGGCACAGATCACCAGGTCGCCCAGATGATCCACAGGGATGCCCTCCGGCCCCTCGAAGGAGAAGGACAGCACGTTGGTGGGGCCCTGCTTGCCGCGATAAGCGCCGTTGAGCTGGGCGCTCTCCTCCTCATCAACCACACGGATGACCACGGACCCCGGAGCGCCCTGGCGTGCCAGGCTCGCCCAACGGCCCAGGGACACGGGGGCGGGGATGCCCCGACGGGGCACCGCATACTGGACCTGGATCCGAGACTCCACGATCAGGCGCCCTTGCCGCCGACGTCCCCGGCGTCATAGGCCTCGACAATACGCTGCACCAAAGGATGGCGCACCACGTCCCGGGCGGTAAAGAAGGTGAAGCTGACCCCCTTCACGTCCTTGAGGATCTCCACCCCGTGACGCAGGCCCGACTGCCGGGGGTGAGGAAGATCTGTTTGCGTGACGTCGCCGTTGACCACCGCGGTGGAACCAAAGCCGATGCGGGTGAGGAACATCTTCATCTGTTCCGGCGTGGTGTTCTGGGCTTCGTCCAGGATGACGAAGGCATCATTGAGGGTGCGCCCGCGCATGTAGGCCAGCGGGGCCACCTCGATGACGCTGCGTTCCTGAAGTTTGGCCACCTTCTCGAACCCCAGCATCTCGTAAAGCGCGTCGTACATGGGACGCAGATAGGGGTCGATCTTCTGAGCCAGATCCCCGGGCAGGAACCCCAGGCGTTCACCTGCCTCCACCGCCGGGCGCACCAGCACCAGACGACGCACCCGGTCCGTCTCCAGGGCCTCGCAGGCGGCGGCCACGGCCAGGTAGGTCTTGCCGGTCCCCGCAGGACCCACGCCGAAATTGAGATCATGGGTGCGGATGTTGCGCAGATAACGCATCTGATGGGCGCCACGCCCCCGGATCACGCCACGGCGCAGCCGCAGGACGGGGTCCTCTTCATCGGCAGCACTGTCCCGGCGCTCCATGAGCAGATCCACCTGGGACTCCTGCAGGTGCAGATGCACCCGCTCGGGCGTGAGGGTTTCGCGGGCGGTGATGCGATACAGATCACGAATCACCTCGGCACCGGCCTGGGCAGGCTCGGCATCGCCTATGATATTGAAGCGGTTACCGCGATTATTGACCTCCACCCCCAGGCGCTTTTCCAGCAGCCGAAGGTGTTCATCAAACTGGCCACAGAGATTGGCCAGACGCAGGTTGTCGGCGGGCTCCAGAGACAACTCCACGGAGGAGGGTCGGGCCGCTGATTGGGAATCGGCAGGTTGGTCTATCAAGGTCGGGTCAGGCCACTGGACGTGTTGCGTGTCTTGAAAAGTATAGCTGGATCAGGCGCCGTTCGCCGCCACGGGCGTCGGTTGTGCTTGTGCCGGATCACTCACGAGCTCACCGCGCAGGGAGTTGCTCATGGCCTCGGTGATGCGCACGGGAACAAACTGCCCCAACAACTCCGGGCCACCGGGGAAGTTGACCATGCGGTGATTGGCAGTGCGGCCGGCCATGAAGGCGGGATCCTTCCGGGAAGGGCCTTCCACCAGCACGGTTTGCACCGAACCCACCATGGCCTCGCTGATGGCCCGCGCCGAGGTGTTGATGCGATCCTGCAACCGTTGCAGCCGCGCCTTCTTCACCTCCAGGGGTACCGAGTCCTCCAGATTGGCGGCGGGCGTGCCCGGGCGGGGGCTGTAGATAAAGCTGAAGGATTGATCGAACCCCAGCTCTTCAATCAGGCGCATGGTGGCCTCGAAATCCGTATCGGTCTCGCCCGGGAAGCCCACAATGAAGTCTGAAGACAGGGACAGATCCGGGCGGGCCTGGCGCAGCCTTCGGATGCGGGACTTGTACTCCAGGGCCGTATGGCCGCGCTTCATGGCCGCCAGGATGCGATCCGAGCCGCTTTGCACCGGCAGGTGCAGGTGGCTGGCCAGTTCCGGCACATCGGCAAAGGCCTGGATGAGGCTGTCGGAGAACTCCACCGGGTGGGAGGTGGTGAAACGGATGCGGTCGATGCCGTCCACGGCCGCCACATAATGAATCAGCAGGGCCAGATCGGCGATCTCGCCATCATGCATGGGGCCACGATAGGCATTCACGTTCTGCCCCAGCAGGTTCACTTCGCGCACCCCCTGGGCCGCCAGTTGTGCCACCTCGGCCAGCACATCGTCGAAGGGGCGACTGATCTCCTCGCCCCGGGTGAAGGGCACCACACAGTAAGTGCAGTACTTGCTGCACCCCTCCATCACCGACACAAAGGCCGTGGGCCCCTCGGCCCGGGGCTCGGGCAGGCAATCAAACTTCTCGATCTCGGGAAAGGAGACGTCCACCACCGGCTGATGCTCCCGGCGGGCACGGTCCAGCATCTGCGGCAGACGATGCAGGGTCTGAGGCCCGAAGACCAGGTCCACGAAGGGGGCCCGCTCGCGCAGCACCTCACCCTCCTGACTGGCCACGCAGCCCCCCACGCCAATCAGCACCCCGGGGCGGGCGTCCTTGAGTCGGCGCCAGCGCCCCAGCAGCGAAAAGACCTTTTCCTGGGCCTTCTCGCGGATGGAACAGGTATTGAGCAGCAGCAGATCCGCCGACTCAGGGTCGTCCGTCAACTCCGCCCCATGGGAGGCCCGCAGCACGTCCACCATCTTGCCCGAGTCATACTCGTTCATCTGGCAGCCATGGGTCTGGATGTGGATCTTGAGAGTCATGGGAGGATTTTAAACCTGATGGGCGCGAATGTCGCGGGCCGAAGGGGTGTGATCTTCCAGGGAGCCCGGTTCCGGCAACGTCATTTTGCCTGGCTCGTCAGCAAAGCGGTACTCATCCGCTCGGCAGCGCTCAAACAGGCCGCGCCGCCGCCAGCGAGGAGGCTGCAGCAGCGTGCCAGATCCCAGATGCCCTGGTTGATGGTCAGTCCACACCTTACGGCGATGGTAGCTGAAGTTCTTGTCGTTTCCAGGGCTGTGCTCTATGCTGGTTGGTAACATGGCCCCCGCCTCTTGGCTCGCACGAGCTTACGCGGGGGTTCTTAATTTGTCTGCCGCTCAGGCCCTCAAGTTGACCACCATCGCTCCCAGCCGACCGGGGCGCCCATATCTTCCAGCGAGAGCCGGCGCTGGGCATGCAGTGCCGGGAAGGTCATCAGATGCGCCTCAAGGCGAAGGTGCCAGCCGGTATCCGAGCAAACCACCTTGGTCATGTGCCGCACAATGCTCAGCAGCAGAAAGGGCCGAGCGATCAACTGCTGCTGAGCATGGAAATTATCGCACCACGGTAGAGCGCCCAGCTCAGGCAGCTTGGGCTGGTCGATGACGTTGCGGTTCCAGAGCCTGCTGTGGTGGGCGCAGACATTGCGCAGGTAGTTGAGGGAGCGCAGCCAGCTCTGAAAGACTGCCCAGTCCAGCACACCGTACTTACGAGCGATGCGTCGTTGGTCAGGCACCTTCATCATCGCGAATAGCTGCGAGAGGGTTCCGAAGTCCCAGGTCTCCACGGCGACCCAGATCGGCAGGCGTGGACCGTGCTTTTGTCGGTAGTGCTGGACGAAGTCCTCCTTGGAACGCCTTTCCATTCCCTCGCAGCGCTCCTGCCACTTTTCGAAGGTATCGCGTGGGTCGCGCCCGAACTTTTTCCGGGCAAATGATGGATGAAAGGTGTCACGATGCAGGTGGGCAAAGGCATCTCTCTCACCCAGCAGGTGGGCGATATCCACACGCAGGGCGATCTCGATCCGCTCCAGGGCATCGGTCAGGCGCAGCCGGAGTTCCTTGTCGAACAGGTAGAGGCGCACCGCATCGACGAACTGGGTGTTGGGAACGAACTGATCGGTGGCCTGTGTGATCGGCCTCCCCTGGCGGTCGTGGTCCACCGTTTTGAAAATCCGGAACGGATACCAGTAGGCGCTCAGCCGGTAGTAACCGACGCGCTCCAGGCATTCCAGGGCGGCTGCCTCATCAGCAACCCCCATACCTCGCGATTGCAGAATCGCGATCTGCTCATTGAAACACTTCCAGGGTCGATCGTAGGCCATCAGTTCACCGCCTGATCGACCATCGCCTCGGCGAGGTGAGTCCGTGTCTCACCGGCCTTGGCCAATCGGGCCTTGAGCTCGTTGCAGAGGACCATCAGCTCGTCGACTTTTTCGACGATGCGGCGTTGTTCATTAGCCGGGGGCAATGGCACCAAATACATCATTACACTATTTGCAGACAAATTAGGCTGCGCCGAACCATTGTCAAATCTAAAAATCTGACTACGACCTAAGGGGCTAACCAAATAGCTATAGATATATTTGCGCATAATCGGAAGCAACGGACGGATAATCATTAGTGATGAGGCAATTGCGCCTTCCTCATATGGTGTCACAAAAGCAGTTTTTCCAAATGTTGCTCCACGCAAGCAGTAAACAAGGTCTGTAGGTTCAATCTTACCACCACGCAGCGAATCAAATTTCTCACGCGTAATAAAGTGCATACCTTTCCGTGTTAGCGTACCGTCTGGCCTTATGTGGCCGGTGTTTATCCAAGCGATTCCGCTTGCTACGTAATCCTCTCTGTTTGGGTAATTCTTGCTCCTGTCACCATTTACGAACACCCCCAGTTCGCCGAGATTAACCCAGGCCCAATTTTTGGGTATATCAAAACCGGCATCAGCTTGATTTATTTCTAGCCGCTTCTTTTCTTTCTTGATTTTCCCTTCATTGACCAGCCGCGACTTCTCCTCGGCGATCTTCTCCAGTAGCACGCTGGCCGATTCATCATTGGGATCCTGCTCCACCAGCCGCCCCATCACTGCCAGCTGAAGAATGGTCTGCTTCAGCTTGTCGATGCTGGCTTCGGTGGTGAATAAAGTATCAAAATGCTCGGCAACGCGGGCCCAACTCCGGCTCAGTTCCTCAGCATCGGCGGAACGGGTCAAGGCATCGAGAAGGGTGTCGACCAGCACCTCATGGGCTTCCAGTTGGTCTCCGGCCTTTTGCTCCAACCTGTCGCAGAGGGCCATCAGTTCATCGACTTTTTCTACGATGCGCTGTTGCTCTTCCAAAGGGGGTAATGGTACTGCAAGCAGCTTCACTGAGCCTGAGTTAAGTTCAACTTGCTTAGTGGTACCTGATACCAATGAGTTTTCATGGTCAGGTTCAATCCTCTGCTGAACACTAGGCGATGAAATATAGTTCAGGATATGGCTTGGCTCGGTAGCCAGTAGGCGAATGATGGTCACATGAGAGTCAGCAACCATAGGGTATCGCGGATTTTCAACTATAATGACTCGACCAACAGTCCCTGTGCCGGTCGAGTTCCATAGAATGTCGTTGTTTCGGATATATCGCTCATCTTGATAGCTGCTCAAGCTGCTGTCATCAACGAAGCGCGAGGCGTTCAGGTCAAAACTTGACCATTGAACACACTTTTGTGACACAATGCGAACCTTTCCAGAATTCGCATATTTGGGCCCTTTTCCGCGCTGGATATATTCACTGATGGCTTCCATCCGAGCCCACTCCCACCCATCCGGCAGCTCAAACGGCTTATCTTCCTCAGCAATCTCCGGCAGCTTCTTGGGCTTCTTTATCTTCCCTTCCTTGACCAACCGAGCTCTCTCCTCGGCGATGCGCTCCAGCAGCACACTGGCGGGTTCTTCGCTGGGGTCCTGGTCCACCAGCTTGCCACGCACAGCGAGTTCCAGAACCAGCTCGCGCAGCTTCTTGATGCCGGTGAGTTCGATCTTGCCATTCCTCCCGCGGCCTGCCGTGGATTTGTGAGTGACGGCGCCAGTCCATAGGTCGAGGTGAGCGGTTATCAACTCCTGTGTGTTCATACCTGATCGCCCTCTTCCCTGGTGGCATGGTTCAGCGCATCGCCGAGGATCTGCTTGATCTGGTCACGCAGTTCCTGGATCTCAGCCTGCTGCTGGGCGTACTTCGCCAATAGTTTCTCGGGGTCGTGACTGACTTGCTCGCCCTTCCAGGGGTTCTTGATATCCAGGTTGTAGTTGCGCGCCTTGATTTCCTCGATGCCGACCTTCCAGGCCTGCTCGGTCTCCTGGCGACTGGCGAAGCCGTCGCTCTCGTCACCCCACCAGTCGATCTCGGTGGCAAATTCGGCAAAGCGCATGGGCTTGGTCTTGCTGTAGCTCTTGTAGCCCTCGGGATAGGGGTGCTCGTAGTACCAGATCTGCTCGGTGGGCCGGCCTTTGGAGAAGAACAGCAGGTTGGTCTTGATGCCGGTATAGGGGCTGAACACCCCGTTGGGTAGGCGAACGATGGTGTGCAGATTGCACTCGGTGAGCAGTTTCTCCTTGAGGCGGGTTTTCATGCCCTCGCCGAAGAGGAAGCCGTCCGGTAGCACCACGCCAGCGCGGCCGCCCTCCTTGAGCAGCTGGATGAACAGCGTCATGAAGAGATCGGCGGTTTCCCGGGTGCGGAAGGCCTGGGGGAAGTTGGTCTCGATGCCGTCTTCCTCCATGCCGCCGAAGGGCGGGTTGGCAAGGATCACGTCTACCCGTTCCTTGGGTCCCCAGCTGATCAGCGGGCGGGCCAGGGCGTTGTCGTGGCGGATCTGCTCCGGCACCTCGATGCCGTGGAGAATCAGGTTGGTGGTGGCCAGCAGATGGGGCAAGGGCTTCTTCTCGATGCCGCGAATGCTGGCCTGCAGGCTCTGCTCGTCTTCCGGGGTCTGCACGTAGTGGCTGCGCTTGTGCTCAATGGTGCAGGTAAGAAAGCCACCCGTGCCACAGGCCGGGTCCATCACCATCTCATCAAGCCTGGGGTCCACCCGGTTGACCATGAACTCGGTCACAGCCCGCGGGGTGTAGAACTCGCCGGCGTTGCCGGCGCTTTGCAGATCCTTGAGGATCTGCTCATACATGTCGCCGAGCTGGTGGCGGTCTGCCTGGGTGTTGAAGTCGATGCCGTCCTGCAATTTGTTGATGACCTGACGCATCAACTAGCCGGACTTCATGTAGTTGTAGGCGTCCTCGAAGATGTTGCGGATCACCACCGCGCGGGTATCCTCGCCGCGGGCCTGCAGCAGCTGCAGGCCGGGGAACAGCGTGTTGTCGACGAAGTCCTTGAGTTCGTCGCCGGTCATGCCCTCGGGGTCGGCGGCCCAGTTGCGCCAGCGCAGCGGCTCGGGTATCGGCGAGCGGTAAGCATCGTCGAACATTTCCCACTCCTGTTCCCGGTCGTCGAAGATCTTCAGGAACAACATCCAGACCAGCTGGCCGATGCGCTGTGCATCGCCGTCGACACCGACGTCCTTGCGCATGATGTCCTGGATGGACTTGATGGTGGTGGAGATACTCATGGGGGGTGTGGATTCCTTGTGATATTGAATGGATGCGGGCCCACTCACAGATAGGCGCCATGCGCAGGATGGCCCGCATCGGGGATTGGCTCACATCGGTTGGGGCGATAGCGAAGGGTGACAGGATACCGATCAGCCACCGAACTGGTAGAGGGCATCTTCCAGTTCGTGGACGGCGCGGGTGTAGCCGGCCTTGCCGCCGAAGGCCTTGACCAGCTCCATGGGAGCACCGATGGCGCTGAAGGGGGCCAGGGTGAGCACCTTGGGGTCCTCGATAGGGGTGATGCCGGCGTCGGTGTATTTCTCCACCAGCGACTCCAGTACCTTGCGGGCCTGGCCCTCGTAGCGACTGAAGATGTCCCGCTTCTTCACCTGGTCGGCGCGCTCGCGGCGGGTCAGTGGTGGGCGGTCGAAGGCGATATGGCAGATCACATCGAAGGGGTCGGGTTCGTCACCGAGCTTCCTGCCAAGCTCGGCGATCAGCTCATCCCAGAAAATGCCCTGCTCGGCCAACTCATCGAGAATCGCTTGCTTGCGCTCGGCTTCATGCCAGCGGCGCAGGAAGTCGTCCAGTGAGGCGAACTGCTCCTTGACCTTCTGACGGGTGTAATCGCGCAGGCTCTCGGTGATCAGCTTGCCGTCCGGGCCGAGGTACTGCACGCGCTCGGCCACCACGCTGACTTTCACATCGTTGACCACATACTTCACCCGCCGGCCCTGGCCCCCATCTTTATCGAAGAGAGAACCGCCTGGGATGGCGGTGGAATCGTCGCTCTGCCAGGTGGCGCCTTCTTCAACATCGTACTCAGCGTGGGTGTCTTCTACGCCGTTCGGTACCACATCGCTCTGTGCCTGCTCGTCATCCGGCGTGATGGGGTCGTCGGGGTAAGGCTGGTAGACCTTCACTGGGTCGCCGTCAAATTCGGGATCGGCGAACAGCTCGGTGGCCTTCTTGAAGTCCAGGATGGTGAACCAGTGTTTTTGGTAGTCGTCGTTGATGCGGGTGCCACGGCCGATGATCTGCTTGAACTCGGTCATGGACTGGATGCGCTGGTCGAGCACGATCAACTTGCAGGTCTGGGCGTCCACACCGGTGGTCATCAGCTTGCTGGTGGTGGCGATGACGGGGTAGCGCTCCTCGGGGTTGATGAAGTTATCAAGCTCCGCTTTACCTTCGGCCTCGTCGCCGGTGATGCGCATCACGTACTTGCGATTCTCCGCCACCCGCTTGGGATTGAGGTTGACCAGCGCCTGGCGCATGCGCTCGGCGTGGTCGATGTCCTCGCAGAAGATGATGGTCTTCTGGTAAGGGTCGCTGCCCTCCAGGAACTCGGTGATCTTGAGTGCCACCAGCTCGGTGCGCGGTTCCAGGACCATCTGCCGGTCGAAATCCTTCTGATTGTAGATGCGATCCTCAATCTCCTGACCCAGTTTGTCACGCTGTCCCTTGCTGGGCCGCCACCCCTGCAGGTCGCGGTCGATATCCACGCGGATAACCTTGTAGGGAGCGAGGAAGCCGTCCTCGATGCCCTGCTTGAGCGAGTAGGTGTAGAGCGGCTCGCCGAAGTAGTCGCTGTTGGAGACCTCTTTCGTCTCCTTGGGCGTGGCGGTCAGCCCGATATGGGTGGCAGAGGCGAAGTAGTCGAGTACCCGGCGCCAGGCGGAGTCCACCGCGGCGCTGCCACGATGGCATTCGTCGATGATGACCAGGTCGAAGAAGTCCGGAGAGAACTGTCGGTAGATGTCCTGCTCTTCCTCGCTGCCGGTCACTGCCTGGTAGAGCGAGAGATAGACCTCGTAGGACTTGTCTACCGTGCGGTTGCTGACCTTGGTCATGGCCTGGCCGAAAGGCTTGAAGTCGTTGTTCTTGGTCTGATCGACCAAAATGTTGCGGTCAGCCAGAAAGAGAATTCGCTTTTTCTGTTTAGCCTTCCACAGCCGCCAGATGATCTGGAAGGCGGTGAAGGTCTTGCCGGTGCCCGTGGCCATCACCAGCAGGATGCGCTGCTGGCCGCGGGCCACCGCCTCCACGGTGCGGTTGATGGCAACACGCTGGTAGTAGCGGGGGCTGCGACCGCTGCCGTCATCGTAGTAGGGCTGTTCCACCACCGGGCGTTCGCTGGGCCCAAGGCCCCTGTAACGGCAGTAGCACTCCCAGAGCATCTCGGGGGAGGGGAAGTCGTCGAGACCCAGCACGGTTTCGGTCTGGCTGCCCAGGCCGGTGCGATCGTGGCACAGAAAGCCGTCGCCATTGCTGGTGAACACGAAGGGCACATCCAGGGCGTCGGCGTAGGCAAGTGCCTGCTGCATGCCGTCGCCCAGGCCGTGCTTGTTGTCCTTGGCCTCGATCACCGCAATAGGCTGGTCCTTGTGGTAGTTGAGCAGGTAGTCGGCGCGGCGGCGCTTGCCTCGAATGTGCATGCGCCCGCGTACGATGATGCGGCCGGCGGTGAACGACACCTCCTCGCGCACCTGGGTCTGGATGTCCCAGCCGGCACGCTCCAGCGCCGGGGTGATGAACTTGGTGCAGATGTCCCGTTCGCTGAGAGCCTTCTTATCCATACCGACCTCCCTGGAATGATTTCAATGCCTGTTCCGGCCTTCCCAGCTTACGGTATGAAGCACAGATCATCACTTCAGCCGAAGTCGATTAGAGAGGGGGGGGGGAAAGGCCCTGAAAAACAGGGCCTTACAATTTAAATAAACCGAAATCGAAATACGTTCTATTTAGAACGGTATATCGTCGTCAAAGTCACTGGGCTCCGGGCGGGAACCGGACGACTGGCCGGAGGACTGCCCACCGCCGGACGATGCGGGTTCACCCTGCCCCCGGGAACCGCTCTGTCCCCATTGACTGCCACCGGAGTCGAAGTCGCTGGAGCTACCACCGCCTCCGCTGCCACCCCGGCCGCCGAGCATCTGCATCTCATTGGCCACGATCTCGGTGCTGTAGCGATCCTGACCGTCCTGGGTCTGCCATTTGCGGGTCTGCAGTCGACCCTCCACATATACCTGGGAGCCCTTGCGCAGGTACTCTCCGGCGATTTCAGCCAGACGACCGAAGAACACCACCCGGTGCCACTCCGTGCGATCCTGCATCTCGCCGCTCTGCTTGTCCTTCCAGCGATCCGTGGTGGCAATGCTCACATTGGCCACCGCCGAGCCACTGGGCATATATTTCACTTCCGGGTCATTCCCCAGATTACCCACCAAAATCACTTTGTTGATACCTCTTGCCATGTTCGCTCCTAACGCCTCATTGGGTCCGTTTTCAATCGATTCGAATCATTCCCTGATGCCCGGATCATCCGTGTTGCCGGGCCGACTCCCCGCCCCAGGCCGGCCCCAGGATCCGGGGCCGCTTGGGGGGCGGAGATCATGTTACATTAGTCGTTTGCCTGCAATCTGTCACTGGGGTGGATCCACTCCCTCCGCCCCCTCGAAGCGATCACTCCATGGAACAGATCATCATCCGCGGCGCCCGGACCCACAATCTTCAGAATGTGGACCTGGTGCTTCCCCGAGACCGTCTCATCGTCATCACCGGCGTGTCCGGATCGGGCAAGTCCTCGCTCGCCTTCGACACCCTGTTCGCCGAGGGGCAGCGACGCTATGTGGAGTCCCTGTCGGCCTATGCGCGGCAGTTCCTGTCCATGATGGAAAAGCCGGATGTGGACCACATCGAAGGGCTCTCTCCGGCCATCTCCATCGAACAGAAGACAACCTCCCATAACCCGCGTTCCACCGTGGGCACCATCACGGAGATCTACGACTACCTGCGCCTGCTGTTCGCCCGCGCCGGCACGCCCCGGTGTCCGGAACATGGCACCACCCTGGAGGCACAGACGGTGAGTCAGATGGTGGATCAGATCCTGGCGCTTCCGGAAGGCGACAAGCTGATGCTGCTGGCGCCAGTGGTGCAGGAGCGCAAGGGCGAACACCTGAACGTGCTGGAGGGTCTGCGGGCACAGGGCTATCTGCGGGCGCGCATTGATGGCGAACTCATCGAACTGGATGACCCGCCCAGCCTGGAACCACGACGCAAGCACACCATCGAGGTGGTGGTGGATCGATTCCGGGTGCGCGACGACATTGGGCTGCGCCTGGCCGAGTCCCTGGAAACGGCCCTGAATCTCTCCGAAGGCCTGGCCCTGGTGGCCTGGCTGGACGACCCCAAGCGCGCGCCGCTGGTGTTCTCCTCCCAGTTCGCCTGCGCCCATTGCGGCTATGCCATCCAGGAGATGGAGCCGCGCATGTTCTCCTTCAACAACCCGGTGGGTGCCTGCCCCACCTGTGATGGGCTGGGGGTTCAACAGTTCTTCGACCCGGAGCGCGTGGTGGCCCACCCGGAACTGAGTCTGGCCGGCGGCGCCGTGCGCGGCTGGGACCGGCGCAACGCCTACTACTTCCAACTCATCCAGTCCCTGGCGGCCCATTACGGCTTTGATATTGAAACCCCTTTCCAGGATCTGCCTGAAGAGGTGCGCCAGGTGGTGCTTCATGGCAGTGGCCGGGACAAGATTCAGTTCGAATATCACAACGAACGCGGTCGCCGCTCCAAATCCGAACACACCTTTGAAGGCATCATCCCCAATCTGCAGCGCCGCTACCGGGAAACCGACTCCAGCGCCGTGCGGGAGGAGCTGGCCAAGTACCGCTCCATGCATCCCTGCCCCACCTGCCAGGGCACCCGCCTGAACCAGGCCGCGCGCAACGTCTTTGTGGACGATCGCACCCTGCCCCAGCTCACCGCGCTGCCCATCGGCGACGCCCAGCGATTTTTCACCGAACTGGCCCTGCCGGGCAAACAGGGACAGATCGCCGACAAGATCGTCAAGGAGATCGTGGCCCGACTGAATTTCCTGGTGAACGTGGGCCTGGACTACCTGACCCTGGACCGCTCGGCCGATACCCTCTCCGGGGGCGAGGCCCAGCGCATCCGCCTGGCCTCACAGATTGGCGCCGGCCTGGTGGGCGTGATGTACATCCTGGACGAACCCTCCATCGGCCTGCATCAGCGCGACAACGAACGCCTGCTCAACACCCTCACCTACCTGCGGGACCTGGGCAACACCGTCCTGGTGGTGGAACACGACGAGGATGCCATCCGCCGCGCCGATCATGTGGTGGACATGGGTCCGGGCGCCGGACGTCACGGTGGGCAAGTAGTGGCGCAGGGCACCCCCGGACAGGTGAGTCAGACGGAACACTCCCTCACCGGGCAGTATCTGAGTGGGCGCCGACGCATCGAAGTGCCATCCCGGCGACACCCCGTGGCCCCGGACCGCCTGCTGCGCGTCATCGGAGCCCGGGGCAATAACCTGAGCAACGTGGACATGGACGTGCCGGTGGGCCTGCTGACCTGCGTCACGGGCGTTTCCGGCTCCGGCAAATCCACCCTGATCAACGACACCCTGTATCGGCTCATGGCCCTGCGGATCAATAAGGCGGGAGATCAACCGGCGCCCTATGAACGTGTGGAGGGCGTGGAACATCTGGACAAGGTGGTCGACATCGACCAAAGCCCCATTGGCCGTACACCCCGCTCCAATCCGGCCACTTATACCGGCCTGTTCACTCCCATTCGCGAGCTGTTCGCGGGCACCCAGGAGGCTCGCTCCCGGGGCTATGCGCCCGGTCGCTTCTCGTTCAATGTCCGTGGCGGACGCTGCGAGGCCTGCCAGGGGGACGGGGTGATCAAGGTAGAGATGCATTTCCTGCCGGATGTCTATGTGCCCTGCGACATCTGTCGGGGCAAGCGTTACAACCGCGAGACCCTGGATGTGCGCTACAAGGGCAAGAACATCCACGAAGTGCTGGAGATGACCGTGGAGGACGCGGTGGAGTTCTTCGACGCCGTCCCGGTGGTCAAACGCAAGCTGGATACCTTGATGGACGTGGGTCTGTCCTACGTCCAACTGGGACAGAATGCCACCACCCTCTCCGGGGGCGAGGCCCAACGGGTGAAACTGGCCCGGGAGCTCTCCAAACGTGACACGGGCCGGACGCTGTACATCCTGGACGAGCCCACCACCGGCCTGCACTTCGAGGACGTGGATCAGCTGCTCAAGGTGCTGCACCGTCTGCGGGACCATGGCAACACGGTGGTGGTCATCGAACATAACCTGGATGTGATCAAGACGGCCGACTGGATCATCGACCTGGGGCCCGAGGGCGGATCCGGTGGCGGTGAGATCATTGCCACGGGAACGCCAGAGGCGGTCGCTGCTGTATCCGGCTCGCATACGGGGCGGTTTCTGGCGCCCATGCTGGGTATGCCCGAAACGGCCTCATCGACCGGGACGTAATCGAG
>NZ_JAJNAN010000129.1:0-616 GCF_022227565.1 Ectothiorhodospira sp. 9100 | reverse complement strand
AAGGCGTTGGCGTTGCAGAAGGAACGCTACGAGCAAGGCGAGAAGAAGGTCGGCTATGCCGGACTGTGCAAGCTACTCACCGAGTGGCGCAACAGCCCGGAAACGATATGGCTTCGGGACGCGCCCGTTCATCCACTCCAACAAACACTGAAGGATCTGGAACGCGCCTACAAAAACTTCTTTGAGAAGCGGGCCAAATTCCCCCGGTTCAAAAAGAAAGGCCAGGGGGATCGCTTCCGCTATCCCGATCCTAAACAGATCAAGCTCGACCAGGGCAACAGCCGCATCTTCCTCCCCAAGCTGGGCTGGATTCGCTATCGCAACAGCCGCGCTGTGCTGGGGACGGTGAAGAACGTCACCGTGTCGCAGAACGGCGGCAGGTGGTTCGTGTCGATCCAGACCGAGCGGGAAATTGTACAGCCGAGACCGCAAGGCGGAGCGGTGGGCATCGACATGGGCATCACCCGTTTCGCCACGCTCTCGAACGGCTCATTCTACGCCCCGATCAACAGCTTCAAGCGGCAGGCAACGGCGTTGCGTAAGGCGCAACAGGCGGTGAGCCGCAAGACCAGGTTCAGCAACAACTGGAAGAAGGCGAAAGCCCGCGTCCAGCGCA
>NZ_JAJNAN010000128.1:0-646 GCF_022227565.1 Ectothiorhodospira sp. 9100 | reverse complement strand
CCGAACTGGCAGGGGTTCATCGCAACACGCTGCGCACCCATCCGGAATCCCCAAGACTGCAATCCGCGCTGCGTGACCTGATGCGCGTTTTGTCGGCCGCCACGGCGGTGGAGCCGGACCCACAGCGGGCCATCTTCCTGGTCAAGAACGAGCCCGTTCCCGCGTTCCGTCACAAGACCCTGCTGCAACTGGTACAGGAAGGGCGGACCGAGGATGTGATCGGCTATCTGGAGTCGATCAGCGCCGGGTTCGTCGGGTGATCCTCGTCGACCTGCCTTCCGGCACCACCTTGTTTCCCGCGCTTACCCCGCAGTGGGCCAGCAGACCTCACCCTTCCTGCCACCTTGCACGATGTGTTCCTACACTGCGACGCTGCGTGATCTGGTCGACCTGCGTCAGTTACACCGCGGGGAACCCTGGGACGAGCTATGGCATGACTGGCGCGAGGATTGGCGGCACCTGAAATTCGATCTGCACGTTGAACCTCCAACCTGGGTTCTTGCAGACATGGTTCGGGCCCGTGGTTGCACAGGCATCCTCTTCCCGAGCCAGGCACACGAGGGGGGCACGAACCTGGTCGTATACTCTGACCGGCTCACAGATGACAACTCCGTCACCGTGAACGACCCGGACGGACAGCTACCCC